>NZ_JACEFB010000016.1 GCF_013694095.1 Thermogemmata fonticola
CTGTCCTTGGACATTAGGCCGCCACCGGCAATTGCAGCGGGGATCGCCAGCGCAGTTATTTTCATGGAGAGGTCCTGGGTAACAGTCCCCTTCGGTCACGTAAGGTGCACAATCTGGATGCCCCGAACTACATGGAGGCCGTCTCGTTGGGTCGCAAAGGAGCGCACTCTCCTCCGGTGACATGTCGGGGGGACAGGGACAGACGCAGTTTTCAATCGGGTCCTCGGCGTAGGCGGGGCGGGTGGCCAGCGCCGCCATGAGCATGGGTGGAATTCGCGCTGCCGCCGCTGCCCGGTTGCGCGCCAGTGGAGAATCGAGGTAAGAACTGACAGATGGGTGTCCTTCCAGAAGCCTTTTTCGGTGTGGGAGCGGGATGATTTCAGCCATCGAATTTGGGCGATTACCAGCGGCTTTCGGCGATCCCGCTGTCCGCCCGGTAGTCGAGATGGTATTGGGCGATTTCCACCGCGAGGCGTTCGAGAAAGGCCTTGCGGAAGGCACCCACGGGAATGGAGGTGGCATCGCGGAAGCCGGTGCGGGGGAAGGCGAAGGGGTGGACGTAATGTTCCGGCGCCCCGCCGCTGTGCACATCGTAGAGGAAGACATGGACCTCCGCTCGGCCTTCATACAACTGATTCTGGCTTCCGGGTTGGAACAAGCTCATTTTCATCAGATGGATGTCCAGCACGTAGTCAGCTCCCAGGGCTTTGCCCCAGGCCAGGGGACTCATACCGTTTTTCCAGTTGGGATTTTTACGTTTGAATTCGTTGACCTTTGCAGGAGGGACGACTTCCAAGTTCTTTTTGTTTTCCTTGGCCATTTCGGGCATCTTTTTGGCCAATTCCGAAGCGAGGACATCTTCCGCACCGGCGAACTCGTAGCCCAGTCCGACCCCTGGATTGACGAAGATGGCGACAACGACTTTGTCCCGCTTAGGTCCCTCCTTGGGGAACAAGGGGTAGCGGGCGGCCACGGGAACATCCCGGTGGGTGAGGAAGGCGATTGTGGCCAGCGGATTACAGCCGAGAGCGATGATTCCCAGCCAAGTGGTCCACACGCAGCGGCGGAGCCAGCGATATGTCCGGTTCATCCGTGATCCCCCTGTGAAGTCCATTTCCCCCAGATTTTCCGATGGATTCCGCGAACGGCGAGGCGAGGGCGTAAGTAGGCCTGGACAGCGTTGGAGCCTCGGGCCGGAGGAGTGCTGTCGCCTGTTGGTCTTCGGCTTGGTCGGTGGGATCGCTCTTGGTCATCAGGAGCAGGCCAAACCAGCGGCCCAGCATCAGAATGAGCAGCAGAGTGACGGCCAGAGTCAGAAGGTAGTCGCCATAACCGGGACGGATGCCAAGGAGTCGGCCGCGCAGGGCGCTCAGGAGCGACCAAGGGAGAGCGACCACGGCGGCGGCCGCCAGCAGGGTGCCGACCCAATTGGCTTGTAGAGAAGCCCGTAGATCCCCGCGGATGAATAGGGCAAAACTGGTGGTCATGCCACAGGATGGGCAGGGTTTGCCGGTCATCATCACGAAGTTGCAAGGGGGAAGACCCAATTGGCGGTGGGTAGCGAGGCGGCGGGGGGTGCCATCGGGATTGTACGGATTGAGCCAGGCGGCCACGGCAAAGACAGCGATCAGGATGAGGGCAATCAGCAGCAAGGCGGCGCGCACAGTCCACGTGGTCCGCGCCGGCAAATGCGCCGGTCGGCTTCGGAGCGGGAGGGCGCGGCTGGGTCCTGGCCGTTGGGCCGGCGGACTCGCTGGCGGATCGACTACGATCGCGATCACCACATCGTCTTCCTGGGCGGGTTTTACCCCTGGGCGAGGCATTTCCGCGGACACATACCCTCCGGGCCTGAGCCATGCAAGAGGAAAAGTGCCCCGCCGGCGTCCTCCTGCTTTCTTGGAGTTTTGCGGCGGCTGCACTCCCCAAGCCATTGTAATCGCTACCCTTCCTTTGCCAAACAGAGGCTGGAACAATAATGAGGAAGCGAATGCCCGGCAGCGACAGGCAGAATGAGACGAAGCGAAAAGATGGGCACCGGCAGAAGCGAGGTCCAGAGGGGACCAGGAGAAACCAGAGCGGACAGCGACACGGTGACGGGTGAGCAACCAGGCGGCCAAAGCATGACAGCAGAACAACTGCTGGAAGAAGTGGTGGGGCGGTTCCTGGCCAGCTACAGCGGTCCGGGAGTGGTGGGAGTCTCCGGCGGGGCCGATAGCGTGGCCTTGTTGCGCGCGCTAGTGGCGGCGGGCCGGTCCGTAACGGCGGCCCATGTCCATCACGGCTTGCGCGGGGCTGAGGCCGACGCGGATGAAGAGTTTGTGCGAGGATTATGCCAGCGGTTGGGAGTGAGATACGAAGGCCGGCGGGTGGAGGTATCGGCCTGGGGTCGGAATGTGGAGGCGGCAGGGCGGCGGGCGCGGTATGCCTTTTTTGCCGAAGTAGCTCAGCGAACCGGGGCACAATGGGTTGCTGTAGCCCACACAGCGGACGATCAAGCGGAAACCATCCTGCACCGCCTGATTCGGGGAACAGGCCTCAGCGGGTTGCGCGGGATGGCCGCGGAGCGAGCGCTGGCCCTGCCGGGCGGAGGGACCGTACCCCTGGTGCGGCCTTTGTTGACCGTTCGCCGCCAACAGGTGCGGGAGTATTTGCGGCACTTGGGGCAGGAGTACCGGGAAGATTCCAGCAATCGGAATCTGGCTTACACGCGCAACCGCATCCGGCATGAGGTCATGCCGCTCTTGGAATCGTTCAATCCCCGTGTGGTGGAAGCCTTGTGCCGGTTGGGGGAACAGGCGGCGGAAGCGGACGAGGTGCTAGCCCGTTTGAGTCAGGACTTGCTCACCCACGCGGAACGGCCGCGGGCTGGGGACAAGGTGGTGCTGGATGCCGAGGTCTTGCAGAGTGCGCCGCCGCTCATTCAGCGCGGGGCGTTGCGGAGTCTGTGGCAGCGGGAAGGCTGGCCATTGGAGGATATGGACTATACCGCCTGGCATAAAGTGACGGAACTGTGCAATCGTAGCGAGGGAGCCTGGGATTTTCCCGCGGGGGTACATCTCCGCCGCCACGGACGGGTGGTTCTCCTGTGGCGGGAGAGCTAAATCAAATCTTATGGCGAGATAGCTAGATCAAACCCTAGCAGCGGCGAGCCTGCCCTGTTCGGAGGATGCGGGCCTTTCCGTGTCTATTGCGTGCTTATTCCGTGCCTCAGAGGTGGTCAGCGTATGTTCCGCGCGATACGCCGGGCTTTGCTCAGTGTGACGGACAAAACAGGATTGGTGGAACTGGCGAGGGAATTGCAGCAGAACTACGGCGTGGAGTTATGGGGAAGCGGCGGCACACGGCGGCATCTGGAAGGGGCGGGCATTGCCATCCGCGACCTCGCATCTCTCACCGGATTCCCGGAAATCCTCGATGGCCGAGTCAAGACGCTCCACCCGGCCATCTACGCCGGTTTGCTCGCCCGGAGAGACAAACCGGAGCATCTGGCCGAACTGACTCGCCAGCAACTGCCGACCATCGATTTGGTGGTGTGCAATCTTTATCCCTTCGAGAGCGTCAGCAACCGAGCGGGAGTCACTGAAGAGGAAGTCATCGAGAATATCGACATTGGCGGTCCGTGCCTGATCCGAGCGGCAGCCAAGAACTTCGACGGAGTGGCCGTGCTGGTCGAACCGGGCCAATATCAGCAGTTTCTCAAGGTGCTGGCGGAACATGGCGGGCAGACACCACGGGACTACCGGCGGCAACTGGCAGCCCAGGCGTTTGCCCGTATTCGGGAGTATGACGCTGCTATCGCAGCCTGGTTTGGCGCGGGGGAATCGGCCAGCCAGCGATCCGAGGAGGTGAAACAGCAGGAAGCCGGACGACTCACCGTAGAGCCAACTCCCAGCGAAGAAGGGCATTTTCCGGAAACCTTCACCTGGCAAGGCCGGCTGGTCCAGCGCCTGCGTTACGGCGAGAATCCCCACCAACGAGCAGCCTTATACCGCGGGATGAATGGGAGCGGTGCGACGGTCGCCGAAGCGGAACAACTGCACGGCAAAGAGTTGAGCTACAACAACTGGCTGGACGTGGATGCGGCCTGGGGGGCGGTGCAAGAGTTCGCCGAGCCGGCATGCGTGATTGTCAAGCACAACAATCCCTGTGGGGCAGCCGTGGCGGCGAGGCTGGAGCTGGCTTTCCGGCGGGCCTGGGCTGGGGATGCCTTGTCAGCCTTCGGCGGGATCATCGCTTGCAATCGCACGGTGGATGTCGCCACAGCTTCCGCCATCACCGAACCATCGGCCCGGCGCTTCGTGGAATGCCTCATCGCCCCGGACTACGATGCTGACGCCCTGGAGATGCTCCGCCGCTGGAAAGAGCACATCCGTCTGCTCCGTCTGCGAGCCAGCCGGCCACGAGCGGAGCGTGCGTCCGGTTCAATAGCGGCGCAAGCTCTGGCGCTGCGCAGCATCGACGGCGGCCTGCTCGTGCAAACCGTAGATGACATTCAGGAAGAAAGCGATTCCTGGCGGGTGGTGACCCGACGCCCTCCGACAGAAGCGGAGCGTGCCGCCTTGGCTTTCGCCTGGCGCGTGTGCAAGCACGTCAAGTCCAATGCCATCGTGCTGGCACGGGACGGAGAAGGCGGCGGATGGGAAGTGGTCGGCGTCGGTGCGGGGCAGATGAGCCGAGTCGATGCGGTGCACATAGCGGTGCGCAAGGCGGGGGAGCGGGCGGCGGGAGCTGTGCTGGCCTCGGATGCCTTTTTCCCCTTTGCCGACAACGTGGAAGCCGCCGCTGCGGCGGGAGTGACAGCCATTGTGCAACCGGGCGGTTCACTGCGCGATGCTGACAGTATCGCCGCGGCAGACCGTCACGGCCTGGCTATGCTCCTGACGGGCGTCCGCCACTTCCGCCACTGAAAATCCTATACCGATATTCAGAAGTCACGCCGCTGTTGGCTTCCGACTGTCCCCCTAGTTCAAGGTCGAGTCCTCCGGTATGATGACGCCTCTCTCCGATGCTCCCGCTGCCCCTGCCGCTAGCCCCGATGAGCGGGAACCGTTGCATCATCTCTTAGGCTTGGAAGGGCTAAGTGCCGCGACACTGCTCCGCCTGCTCGACCGCGCTGAGGAGTATGTCGGCGTCGGGGTCGGCGAAGTCCCCAAGCGGACGGAATTGCAAGGGCGCGTCGTGGTCAATCTGTTTTACGAACCTTCGACCCGCACGCGGATGAGTTTCGCTTTAGCAGCCCGTCGCTTGGGTGCGGATGTGCTGGACTTTTCGCCCGCCGGTTCCAGCACAGTCAAAGGGGAAAGCTTCATCGATACGGCCAAGAACATCGAGGCGATGGGGGTGGATGTGATGGTGGTCCGGCACGCTTCGCCCGGTGCGCCGCACATCCTGAGCCGCCATCTGCTGCCGCACGTCCATGTGATCAACGCCGGAGATGGTGCCCACGAACATCCCACGCAAGCGCTGCTGGACCTGTTCACCATCCGCAAGCGCTTGGGGCGGATCGCCGGCTTGACGGTCGGTCTGGTCGGGGACATTGCGCACAGCCGGGTGGCCCGGAGCAATATCCACGCGCTGAAGACCCTCGGCGCCCACGTCATCGTCTGCGGACCTACCACTCTCATTCCCCGCGAGGTGGCCCACTGGGGCGTGGAAATCACCCACAATCTCGATGCGATCCTACCGCGCTGCGATGTCCTGAATCTGCTCCGCATTCAATTCGAGCGGCAACGGGGCGGATTATTCCCTTCGATCCGTGAATACCGCCTGCTCTTCGGAATGGATGGGCAACGGATGCGCCGCGCCCGGCCGGATGTGCTCCTGCTCGCTCCGGGTCCGATCAATCGCGGCGTAGAGATCACACCGGAAGTCGCCGATGGCCCGAATTCCGCCATCCTCGATCAGGTGAAATATGGCCTGGCCGTGCGCATGGCCGTATTGGCGGAAGTCTGCGGTTCTCCGCGCGCATCCCGCCCCTTCCCGCCTGGCTAATCGGCAAGGTTGCGAACCGGTTTCCGGGGGTCCGCCGAGTATTCCGCTGTGATCTGTTGCACGTACGAGGCGGTCACGAGGCTGACCGACCTCGTGACACGTGCCGGAGGCGTTCCCACACCCACCGGCCAGCTTGGTCCAGCCGGCTGAGCACGGAGCGGACTAGCCCACGCAGAGCTTGAGCGGGAGACGGCTGGCTCAAGCGGGCGATGATCTGCTCCCGCTGAGCACACTCCGCAGACAGACGATGGATCAACTCTAGCCGTTCCTGGCAAGCCGCTTGCAGTAGAGCATTCTGTTGCTGCAAGGTCTGGGGATCGTCGCAGAGGTATCGTTCCAAACGCTGGGCAGGGACCAAGCGCTGATGGATTTCCTGGGGAATGAAGAGGCAATCCGTGTACGCCAGCAGCCCTTGGGGTGTGGAGTGGGTGTTGTACAATCCGGCCAAGCGATAGCCGTGCTCGCGCAAAAAAAGCCAGAGGTCGCAGGGATCGTCCTGCTGCTGGTACATGGGCAGGAACGTGGCTTCGACGAAAAGCCAGGGACGGTCCTGTTGCAAAATCTGCTCCGCACCGCGCAGGATGCGGAGATCGTGGCCTTGAGCATCGACTTTGAGCAGAGCCACAGGGCGGCAATCCCGGCGGCGGAATTGGTCCAGCTTGTCCACCGCGACACGAATGGTTTCCAACACAGCACCATCCGCCGGAGGCAGCAGGCTGTTGTTGACCGGCCGTTCGGTGAGATAGTAACTGGCCCAACCTGTCTGATCGCTCAGCGCCAGGTTATGCACTTGGACCCGCGGTTCCTCGGCGAAGCGGCGCTCAAGATAGCGGAATGTGGGGGGGGTGGGTTCAAAGGCCGCGACAAAAAGATGCGGGAAATGGCGCAGCAGCAGAGCGGTGAAGTCTCCCTGATAAGCCCCGACGTCGTAGCAAATCCAGCCGCTGCGGTGTTGCAGCCAGGGGGCACAAAGGGCCAGCCAGCGGGGCGTTTCCTCGCCGTGCGCTGCGGACTGAGCCTTTAGCTCCAGCTTTTGCCGCACGGCCCATGCGACCGCTTCCTCTCGGAAAAAGACCAGGTTCCCCCACGCATCGGCCGGCAGCCCCTCCAGAGAGGACCACTGCACCCGCACAGAGGCTCCCTGATGAATAATAGCAGCGTAATGATGGTAACCCCGCTGTTGCAACAGCCGCACTATCTCCTCGACTGGTGAGGGACATCGCCCGCCATACAGCCCCTCGCACCAGAACTCCACAGTGATCACCGCCGCCTGGAGCGTTTCCGCACCGCGCAGCACAGCCAGATCGTGCCCCTCGGTGTCGATCTTGAGCAAGCCGACTTCGCGAGGCAATTCGCCGCGAGCGACCAAGGCATCGAGGGTGACAGCCGACACTGTTACGGAGGGACCTGGGCGGAACTCTTCGGTATGGCCGAGCTGCTCCAGACTGTGATGATAGTCATGCAGTCGTCCGTCCGGGTGCAAAGCCAGGTGGAGCACCTTTGGACCGCAGGAATCGCTGACAGCCTCGCCCCGTACTTGCAGGCGGGGATGAGTGCCGAAACGCCGCTGGATTTCTGCCCGGTTCTCTTCCACTGGCTCGAAGGCGAACACTTGCCAGCCGGCTTCGAGGAAGGGAGCTAGCGTTACTCCGTGATGGGCGCCAACGTCGATCATGACCGGCGGCTGGACCACCTGGCGCAACCCGGCAAACAAGGCCAACTCTTGCGCTTGCAACTGCGCGACCTGTTCTGCCATCCTCGTCTTTCCTCCACCCGACCGCCGCGATCCGATTGGGAACCGGGCGAATGGACCGAGTAATACGCCCTTTTAGCTGCCTGGCCCGAGGAATGCAATCGCAATCGCCCTGGCCCCATGCCTACCTGCCAGGGAGCCGGCAGGAACCTGAGAATTGTCATCGCGGCACCGCCGCTCCTCCCGCTGGCAGGACACACAGCCGGATGAAAACTCCACACCACGGATGGCTAGAACTCCTCCGAATAGTCAGATCGGTCGATGGGCAAGCACACCGCTCCCGAAACCTGTTCCAAATCGACTTGAGACTTTCTCATCATTCCCCCCTCCGTCCATGCTCCCGGAAGCAGCATGGGATGGGAATGCAGGAGGATGCCAGCCGGCGCGGTCGTGCAACGTGTAGCACTTACAAGGGCGAGGATGCAGCCAAATGTACCGGGAATCGCGGTTGCCGCTCCATGCCAGACGGGGGATGTGGCGATGGATGAATTGAACGATAGACGAAGCAGAGCTGGTTTTGCCCTCCCTGTGCCTGTATCGGCGGAACGATGCGAACTCTACGTCGCAAAATCCGCTCCGGCAGGATCAGCTCGGCCCTATGGCTTATTCCTTCGCCAAACAAGGAGGTTGGTCGTGAAAGCACCCGCCCTATGGTCCCTGGCGGCGACGGTGGCGCTGAGTGGTTCGCTGCTGGCTCAGACATCCGCCCCCCGTGCCTCCGGAACGAATAAGACGGTTTCCGCTCCATCATCCCCTGCGACGGCTGGTACCCCGGCGTCGGCTCCGCAGAATCCTAATCAGGCACTGGCCGATGCCGTCGCCCGGCGCTTGCAGCAGCATCCGGCGATCCGGCAAGCGAACATCGCCGTGATTGCCCAGGATGGCACCGTGACCCTGAGCGGCACGGTGAGCGATCCGCAAACCAAAGCCCAACTCTTGGCAGAGGTGCGTCAGGTGGCAGGGGTCCATGTGGTCCGCGATGGTTTGCAGGTGGCGGCTGACATCAAGCCGGCACAAAACACTCAGCCCCCTGCTGCACCCCCAGCGCCTGCTCCGCTGGTGGAACCCGCTCCGCTGGGCATGCCAGGGCATCTTAGCCCTGAACTGCACGCCCCCCCGCTGCCCCCCTTCGCTTGGCCCACTTATGCGCCGTATCCTAACTTCAGCCGGGTCGCTTACCCCACGGCGTACCCCTACAACGCCTTCCCCTTCATCGGTCCGTTCTATCCCTTCCCCAAAGTGCCTCTCGGCTGGCGGAAGGTCACTCTGGAGTGGGAAGACGGCCACTGGTACTACGGACGCAACTCGACACCCCATGACTACTGGCGTGTCCGCTTCTGGTGATCCATACCGCTCCTGATCTCCGGTGATCTGATCCCTGGCGATCCCGATCTCTGGTGATCGAATTCCTGGTGGAGCCAAACGGCTGGGACGTGTTTTCCTCCCCTCGACCTGTAGCAGGTGAGGCAATCTCAGCTCAGCCGTTTCCTCCGCCAGACCTCCGTCCTCCTCCCTGGGCAGCCCCGCTGGCTCGACGCCACGGGGTTGCTTTATGCGCCGCGCATGAGCCGAAGCGAATGTCCAGATCATCACGTGCGGAGAGGGTTCGAAACCGCTTCTCCCCAGTGACAGAGCCGAAAACTGCTTCCCCGGTGACAGACCCGAAACAACCGAACTTGCCGGACAACTCCGGTGTCTGAAACAATAGAAAGCACTATGGACATCGAGACCCTGCTAGCTCCGAATGGTTTGCTCGCCCGGCAAGTGAAGGGCTTTGAGGTTCGCCCGCAGCAACTTGCGATGGCCCAGGCGGTGGATGCCGCGATCCGGAAGGGCCGCAAACTTCTCGTGGAAGCCGGAACCGGCGTTGGCAAATCGCTGGCCTACCTTCTGCCCACACTGCTAGCCTGGCAACGGCAGCCGGAGAAAATCCGTATCGTCATCTCGACCCATACTATCAGCTTGCAGGAACAACTTGTCTATCGGGATATTCCCCTGGTGCGGGACATCTGGCCTGGCTCCCGTAAGTTTCAAGCGGTGCTGGTCAAGGGGCGGAATAACTATTTGAGCCGCCGGCGCCTGAATCTGGCCCTCCAGCAAGGCCGCTGGCTCCTGGAACAGGAGGAACAGGCCGACCAACTCCAGCGACTGGCTCGCTGGGCCCGCCGCCGTGAGGATGGCAGCCGGAGCGATCTGCCGTTCGTGCCCCACGAGAGCGTCTGGGACCTTGTACAAAGCGACATGACGAACTGCCGCGCCAACGACTGCCCCCATTATCGGGAGTGCTTCTTCTTCCGAGCACGCCGCGCCGCAGCTCAGGCGGATCTCCTCGTCGTCAACCATGCTCTCTTTTTCACCGACCTGGTCCGGCGGGATAGTGATCGCAGCATCCTCCCTCCGTATCAAGTGGTCATCTTCGATGAAGCCCACATGGTGGAAGAAGTCGCGGCGGAGCACTTCGGCCTGTCCCTGAGCAATGTGGGGTTGGAACATCAACTGCGGCAACTGCTCCATCCGCGGGGGCACAAGGGACTGCTGGTGCTGTGGGGCGACGATTCGAGCCGCCAGCAGATGACCTTCGTTCGGCAAGCTGCGGAACGGTTTTTTGACCAGGTGCAACGCTGGACGTTTCAGCAGGTTCAAAGCCAGAATCGCGGTCGTGAGCGAGAAAATGAGGCGAACCCGGAGACCCTAACCCTGCGAGTGCGAACTGCGCCGCCTTGGGAGGATTCTCTCTGCGAAGAGGTCCGCAAGCTGGCGAGCCATCTCGAGCGCCTGGCGAATCTCCGCGAGGATAAGGATGAAATCCACGAGTTGACCAGCCGGGCCGACCGCCTCAAACTGTTCGCCCACGGCTTAGAGCAATGGCTGCGGCAGGAGTTACCCGGCCAGGTGTACTGGGTGGAAATCCGGCCAGGGGGGCACAGCCGAGTGACGTTGGCCACCGCGCTGCTCGACGTGGGGGCGGCCCTGCGCGAGCGGTTGTATCCGCAGGTTTCCAGCGTCATTTTCACCAGTGCCACGCTGTCCGTGGGTCGCGGTGCTTCCGGCCTGCGTCTCATGCAACGCCGCCTCGGACTCGGCGGAGACACCGAGGTGGACCTCGTGCAACTGGGCAGCCCCTTCGATTACCCGGAGCAATGCGAACTACACCTTTACGACGATTTACCTGATCCCGCGGAAGATCCCCAGGAGTATGAGCAAGCGGTCATCCGCCGCCTGCCGGAGTTGATCACCGCCACCGCCGGCCGTGCCTTCGTCCTCTTCACCAGTCACGCCTTCCTCAAACGGGCCGCCGACTCCCTGCGATCCTCTTTGCGGAGTGAAGGCTATACCCTGCTGGTCCAAGGAGATTTGCCGCCGAAACAGTTGGTGCAACAGTTCCGCACCACCCCCCGCTGTGTTCTCTTCGGCGTCGATACCTTCTGGCAAGGGATCGACATTCCCGGTGAAGCCCTCAGCCACGTCATCATCACCCGCTTGCCCTTTGTCGTACCGGACCGCCCGTTGATCGAAGCCCGCCTGGAGTCGATCCAAGCGTCGGGGGGCAACCCGTTTCTGGACTACCAGCTCCCGCAGGCGATTCTCAAGCTCAAGCAGGGTTTCGGTCGGCTCATCCGCACCCGGCAAGATCGTGGTCGGGTGGCCATCCTGGACCCGCGCATCCTGACCAAGCGCTACGGGCGGCAGTTCCTCGACGCTTTGCCACCAGCCCGCCGCTTCCGCAACGGCCAGCCCTGGGAAAGCCACGAGGATTGATCCGCCTCCGCCACCGACCCCGTTCCGTCAACCCTTGGCCCACGGAGACCTCACGAGATCCGGGGAAACGCTCGCCGGCAAGGGGAATGTCTCCCCAAAGTCCGTGCGGAGGAAGTCCAGGGGGTTTTCCCACGTCAGGGAGTTTTTCCCATGGGAACTTCGGAGAACCGGAGTTCCGGCTTGCGGATGTACTTGATGGCCTGAGCCACCGCGAGGCGGAGTTGCTCCTCCGGCAGGCTGGCGATGAGTTGCTCGCGGGTCTGCTTGGGGCCGAGGTTTTTCAGCGCTTGCTTGAAGTCTTCCTCCTGCATCCGTTTGTCCCGGAGTTTCTCGAAGGTCTTTTCCAGTTTTTCCAGAGTCGGCAGGACTCCCTGGGCCTCTTTCCCCATGGCGACGAGGCAGCCGAGGACCAGGTTCAGCTCCACCGGGTTGATGGTGTTGAGGTCGGTGAGGGAATCGGGCGGGAGAAGTTGGACGACGGCATCGAGGCGCTTACCCCCGGCGGCCTGTTCCCCGAACAGACTCAAGGCTTGCAGGGCTTGCAAGCGCGGTCCGAGTTCGGGAGAACTCAGATGTTTGGCGATGGCGTTCAGGTGGGTATCGCCGATCTCCTTGGGATCGAAGCGCATGAGTACCACGCGGACCCAGATTTCGATCTGGGGGTCGAGTTCCCCGCTTTTGCCTTTAGGACTCTGGAGGCGCTCCCGCATGCGATCGGCGACATAGGCGGCTTGTTTCCAGTCGATGGGCGGAGGGTCTTTGGAGTTATTCCGCCGTCCGGTCCAGGGTGGTCCGAGCAGGACCAGGGATTGCAAGGCTTCCAGGCGCACGGCAGCGGCCACATCGGAGGCAAGGGTCCCGGCCAGGCGGTTGAGGGCGCGGACATTCGGCCCGTAAGTCTCATTGCCGCCGACACGCCCCAAGGCGTTGGCCACCGCCTGGCGGATGGCATAGGAGGGGTCCTGGCAGACCACGCCGGTGAGGACGGAAACCGCACTTTCGGCCCTGGGTCCAATAGCAGCCAGTGCTTGCACCGCGGCCAAGCGGGTTTGGGAACCGGGCACTCCTTGATCCACCGCGTTAGCCAGAATCGTGATCGCATCCTTCCAGTCCCGGTCATCGAGACCCAGCATCACTGCGGCCCGGTAGGCGGCCATGCGCACCGAGGGGTCCTTCTCATTGCGCATCCGCTCCACAATTTTGCGCGAACAGATTTTGATCGCATCGGGACCAAAGGCCGGCAGCGTATTCAAGGCCATCTCCCGCTTGCCGGGATCGGGATCGTCCACCTCCTTGAGCCACTCCTGGACCCCTTTGCCAGCGATATTGGTGGGCCATTTGAACTCCTGCATGGGCGGGGGATTTTGCGTCCCTTCCTGAGCCGCGAGCAGAGTTGCCACGGCCACGATCCACCCGCAGGCCAAAACGAGGCGGTACCACAACATCGGGTTATCCTCCCATCGGTGAACCGTTCCGCCAGGACCGGATCATGCGCATTAACTTCTAAATCATGCCCTTATTTCCAGCATAGACGGTCCTAGTCGACTGTTGCAACACGAAGCGTCTGGCCCTGTTGGCAACAATCTTCTGTCCTGCCCTCCCCGGATCGGGACGGAGCTTTGCCCGCCGTACTGGAATTGATCCAGAACAGGCATTTGATCCAGAGTTTTCACCATCCTGCCATCCAGAACTCGAACCTGGTTCCTCGACCTGCATGGTGTGCCGGCGCAGTCATTCCCTTGGGACCCAGCTTGGGACCCTAGCTTGGGCCTCAGGTAGGCTATTGCAAGAAAGAACGGGGGGATTAGGAGAAGTTGCGCCGAAAGAATAGGATAAGGGAACCCGACGGGTTGCCGGTACGGACAGGTTAGACCGGCCTCATCCGCAACTCCGTGGGGGAAGGATGTGTGTCAGAGGGACGTGCGCCAGTAAGGGGGGTCTTTCCGGGGACCCGCAGGGTTCGAGACGGCGGGGAGGCACAAAGGCATGAGTCTAGAGTTTTCCTGTCCCCAGTGCAGTGGCACATTGGAAGTGGACGAGTCGATGATTGGAACGGTGATCCGCTGCGGGGATTGCGGCACTCTGATGCGCGTGCCCTCGACACCGTACGGGATCGCCGAGCGCGTGCGGGACGAATCCGGCAGAGCCTCTCCCCCCTCAGGGTCATCCGGCGACGGTCCCCCGGCGGAACTGTCTCCAATTCCTTCCACAGGCAGCGCCCCTCCTCCGCGGCCTCGTCCGGAAGCTGGTGCACCGTGGCCGCCACCTCCCCCTGCCAGTCCGGGACGCAGCGTCGCCTTCTGGGCACTCATCGTCATCAGCGGTCTGATCGTCGGTAGTTGTCTGTGTTGCTGTGGCATCCTGGCCGTCCTGCCCGAACCTGATTGGCAAATCTACACCAATCCCGAAGGTTGGTTCCAGGTCGAACTGCCCGCTCCGCCCCGGTCCCAATTACGCCCGCCTGCCTTCCTACCCGGCGTCAACAATCCGCGCGTCGAAGGATGCAACTTGGACAAGTACGGGGAAGATTACCGGGTCATCTCCTGGAACGTTCAGCCGTTACAACGTCTGGTGCGAACCGATGAGGCGTTGATGCAACGGGCTTTGGAGGACCTCCAGGGGCAACTGCGCGGCGAGCGGATCGTGGAGGGACCGCGCCTTGTCCCCGGCCAACCCCATCTGACTTACGAACTCCACTGGTACGACAAGGGAAACCGCCTCCACATCGCCCGGTTGGTCCTCGCCGGCGAGCGCTTCTATCTGCTTCTGGTGCAAAGCCGCTACTTCTGGGCGGAACCGGACCCTGAGCGTGTGGAACGCTTTTTCCAGTCTTTCCGCGTCCTGCGCTTGCGCGCACAGGATCCCCTCCCGCCGGACCTGCCGGTACCTCAGAGGCCAAAACAGAAGGACAATCGCGGCAAAAAGTGATCGTCCAGGGCGCACACTGCCGCCGAAACTTTGGGTTAGCTCGCTTGCCTTCGCCAAAAGGCCAGGTAGTACTCGCAACACATCCACCCGACGAGCTGGCGATACCCGCGACCTGATTCTTCCTTCGTAGTGGCGACTCTCCCTACGATTGGGCTGGGATTAAGGCCGAGGCCGCCCCACTGCACAGACCCTGGGGAATCCGAACGGAGGAACAAACAGGTTGAAAATGGGGATGGAAAGCGAGGAGCGGGGCAGAGCGCGGACTCAGCTCAAACCGCAATCGGAGGCTGAAAGTAGCGCACGACCGAGCAATTCCGGCCCTTCTGTTTCGCTTCCCGCAGGGCAGCGGCTGCCAATTCTTGCATTTCGTTGTAGGTGACCGGTGTTTCGGCATCGGCCACCGCGGCCCCCACACTGATGGTGATGCGGATCGGCTGACCGTTGTAGATCGTCTCGGCATTGGCGACACTGGTGCGCAGGCGTTCCGCTAAAACTTCCGCTCCAAATAAATCCGTTCCGGGTGCAACGATGAGAAACTCTTCCCCGCCGAGACGCGCGATCGAATCGGAGCCGCGGATCGATTGCTGCATCACGCCCGTAAGCCAAACCAGGACATGGTCCCCCCCCGGATGCAGGTAATCATGATTGATTTGCTTGAAGTGATCGATGTCCACCAGCAGCAAGGCGAAAGGCTGGGGCTGGCGCTGGCGGCGATATAGCTCCTTGCGGATAATCATTTCCAAACCCCGGCGGTTGGGCAAGCCCGTCAGCGGATCGGTAATCGCTACCTTTTCCAGGAAGTGATTCTTCTTTCTCAGTTCCTCAAGAACCGCCTGGAGTTGTTGGGTCCGCTCCTCGACGCGCCGCTCTAGTTCTTGATTGAGCTGGCGGAGTTGGTCGAGGAGCTGTTCGTGGCTCCGTTCCATCATCAGGTTCCGGGCCACGGAGCGTAGGGCTTGGAGCAAGTCATCCCGCCGCCAGGGCTTGAGGATCAAACGGTGGACCTGGGCTTGATTGATCGCATCGATGGCGTCTTCCAGCCGGGCGGTCCCTGTGATCAGCAAGCGGCTGGTGCGGGGCATATTGCGGCGCACCCACTCCAGCAGCGACAAGCCGGTTTCGCCGGGCAGTTGCAAGTCGGCCAGCACCATATCCACGTTGCGGCTGGCGAGCAGTTCGCGGGCTTGATCGGAAGTCTCGGCGGTCAAGACTTCAAATTCCCCGTCCAATTGGACCCGCAATAGCTCCAGGACATGGGGATCATCATCGACGATCAGCACCACGGTTTTGTAGCGCGTGACGTTCATGATCACTCCGCGCTGACGGCTCCGCCGTCGTATCACGACCATGCCATCGGCTCCTTCCGCGGCAAATGATGTCTTCCTTCTTCCTTTTCCTCCTTCTGTCACCTCTAACGGTCTGAAGCGCCTTCTCCTGGAACCCGCCTTCCTCGAACCGTTGCAAAAACCTCTAAGCCTGGGGATCGTTCCTCCCAATGGGATCCAGCGCGGCAGACCGCCCTGCCCCTACCCATCCTGTCTCGGCTCGCACCGTCCCCTTGTCCTATCACCATCGACATCAGAAGTAGGGGCTGTTTTCATTCCAGCTATTTCCGTACCGGCTATTCCGGGTGCCCGGCGTTGCTCCACCCCTATGCCATATCAATCAACGGCGAGACGGCGGCTACCTCATCTTTCGCCCCACCCAAGTGGGGAAACACCCGCTCTCTCCACTTTACATCACTTTTTGTCCCTCTGTCGGGTCGTCATCCCCCAAAGTTTCGTTACCTTCCCCCAAAAATCCTCCCGCCACTTGTTCTAAACGTATTGTCTAGCCCAAGAATTCGTTCAAACCAATGCAATCGACTTCGCTGTTACAATAAGTCGGCAACGCTGGCCGAAAATGGTGCGAAGGAACATCCAGGTAAAGTCAGGAGGAATCCTCCTAAATCGCGAACCAAAGGGCAAAAATGGACGTAAGACAACTCGTCATGGGAAGTAAAGTTTAGCAGAGTGAGTCTAAAGTCGTAGGCTGGCATCCTGTGGGGTTCCTCGGAAGAGAGTAATTTGGTAATATGTTATTATACGGAAATAATTGGGGAAATTGGCTAACAACAGCAAAGGAGAATAGCGTCGTAGGTATTTTTGTTACAAAGAGTTTGGAAAAAAGGTAAAATTTTTGTGATAGGTGCTTGATTATTGGTCAGGCATCGGTTACAATCGGGTGCACTACGGGGTACCATCCCGCTCAGCGAGCGAACGTTCGAGTTTCCCGCCCGACTCAACGGAGAGGATCGCTCGACGGACCCCGCCGAACGCCTGAAGGTTCCAAAGACACCCCCCTCGGTCGCTTTGGGCTGAAGGAGGGATGAGGTAAATCGGGTGTTCCGACGTTAGGCCCGCCGAAGGTCAGACTCCCCCTGGAGTCGGGTGTTTTTTTGCCCCTAGGATGGGGGTTGATCGCCGCGGGACGTTCCCGGCTCGGTAGAGAGTTGCGGAGGCAAGGAAGCCGGGGGAAACGAAAATGCCGTAAGAAGCCGGGGAACAAGAGGTACCTCACAATGTGGCCGCGGGGGAGGGTCCGTGGCCGACAAAGGATCAAGGCTGGTAGCGAACTTTCCGGACTCTAGAGAAATCCAGGGAACAGCCGCCATGAAGACTTCTCGGCGTAAGCGTGTGACTCAGACGGCCAAGAAAGAAGCAGAAGAGATGCTGCAAACCACGTTCTCTTCCGACTTGCTCACTCCGGAAGAGGAGCGGGAGTTGCTCACGAATTTCTGGGACTGCAAGAGCGAGTTGGTCCGGGTCCTGGTACGAACCTTTCCGGAATTGCGGCCTCACCGCCCGCCGATGGAACCGTGGCCCATGGCTCAATTTATCCGCGAGCACTGCACTGCGGAGCGCCGGGAAGTGATGGCCATCCGCCGGCTGCATGATCGCTATGTCCACTACAAGCATCGCTTAGCCAGCGCCAACATCCGCTTGGCAGCTCACGTGGCCAAGCGCTTCCGCCACCACAGTCTCGCCTATTCCGATCTGCTTCAGGAAGCCGTCTGCGGCCTCATGCAGGCCATCGACCGCTTTGATGTCTCGCACGGGACCCGCTTGGCCACTTACGCCACCTGGTGGATCCGCCAAACGTTGCAGATCGCCGTGGCTCGGCAATCCCATTTGGTCAGTCTCAGCCCGCATCATCTGCAGGAACTGGGGTTGCTCCAGCAGGAGAGCGAGGCGTTGGCTCACGGCGGCAAGCATCTACCCAGCCCCCAGGAACTGGCCAGCCGGACCGGCAGCTCGCTGGAACACCTCACCCACCTGCAAACGGCCACCCGCACGCCGGTTAGCCTCAATGCCGTCCTCGATGACGATAGCGACTTCAAACTCACCGAAGCCATGCCAGACACCAGCGCCCAAACAGCTCAGGAGAACAACGAGCGTCAGGAAGCCCTCAACTTCCTCATGGAAAGCCTGCGCCCGCGGGAACGCAAAGTCCTCGACCTGCGTTTCGGCCTGACCGGCAACGGCACCCATAGCTTGCGCCAGATTGGCCACATGCTCCGTATCTCCAAAGAGCGGGTCCGGCAAATCCAGAACCGCGCTCTGGAAAAACTGCGGGCCAATGCGGAACGTGTCGGCTGGGAACCGAACCTCCTCTTGGAATAGCTTCGCGTCCTTGATCGGTCTCAGCCACGCCGCACAGGTAAACCTACCCTGAGATTTACTACCCCAAGCGGTAGTTCTCCCTCACCCGACGCTCCAAAGAAAAACCGCTCCCCGGCAGGCGGCATATCTTGTTTCCAAGTGCCGCCTGTTTCTCATTTCCATTTTTTCATCTTCCTGCGATCGGGGATGCAGGGCTTGGGGCCGTGCACGACTGCACGACCGGTACTGCGGCGGCCGTCAAGACGAGATGCTTCCATCAAGGAGAGATACTTCCGTCAGGGGACAATGCCTCTAGCAAGTCTCCGAAGCCATCCAAGGCCAGGCACGGTTCCCACACCGCATGTCCACGACGGTTGCATACAATCTGTAAGGAAGCCGCCAAGTGAAAACGTCCCAATACGGGAGCTTCACGGCCAGTGATACATTGGGAGCAGAGGTGCTGATGTTTGTGGATCGGCTGGAGTTGTACGTGAAGGGTGGTGACGGCGGGCGGGGAGCGGTCTCCTTCCGGCGGGAGAAATACGTTCCGCGTGGCGGTCCGGATGGCGGCGATGGCGGGAATGGCGGTTCCGTGATTGTGCGGGCCGATGCCAATGCTGATACTCTGGCGGGTCTGGCCACCCGGAAACATTGGCGCGCTGGCAACGGCCAAGCCGGTGGGGGAAACAACCGTCATGGCCGAAGCGCCGAGGACATTGTGCTATTGGTTCCGCCGGGCACGGTGGTGCGGGATCGGGAGCGCGGCCACATCCTCAAGGACCTGATCCATGCGGGCGAGGAAGTGGTGGTGGCTCGCGGCGGTCGCGGCGGACGCGGCAATGCCCACTTCAAAAGTCCGACCAATCGCACACCCCGTCAGTACGAACCAGGAGAAGCAGGCGAGGAACGCTGGATCGTCCTGGAACTGAAATTGATCGCCGATGCCGGTCTCATCGGCCTACCCAACGCCGGCAAATCGACCCTTCTGTCACGGTTGAGCCGAGCCACTCCGGCGATTGCCCCTTACCCCTTCACCACGCGGCACCCCCATTTGGGGGTGGTCCATCTCGGCGAGAGTAGCTTCGTGTTGGCCGATTTGCCGGGGTTGATCGAAGGGGCGGCGCGGGGAGCCGGCTTGGGGCATGAATTCCTCCGGCATGTGGAGCGGACCCGCCTGTTGATCCACCTGGTGGAACCGTTTCCTGCCGATGGCTCCGACCCGCTGCGGAATTACCATATCATCCGCCGAGAATTGCGGGACTATGCACCGGTCCTGGAAAACAAGCCGCAGCTTGTCTGCGTCAGCAAAGGGGAGTTGCCGCAAGCCGATGAGGTACGCCGACGATTGCAAGAGGCCTTGGGCGAAGAGGTGTTGCTCATTTCCGCGGTGACGGGTTTGGGATTGTCGCAGTTGGTAGGGCGTGCCGCTACGCTGATTGCCCAGCTCAAGCAAGCCGAAGCGCAACGGCTCGGCGAGACCTCGTTTGCCACCGAGGCAGCGGTCCGAACGGCGGATTTCCGAATCGCGGAGGTCCCCGGCATTACGTCCTCATCGCCTTCAGTCCCAACGGCTGGTAGCCAGGCGCCAGCCACCGGCAAGCCGGTGAGAGTCAGCCCGGCGGTTCAGGAGCCAACATGACGCCGGATGTCGTCGCTGATGTTGGCAATTCCCGCTTGAAATGGGGCCGGTGCCAGCCGGGGCGCATCGCCGAGATGGTCTCGCTGCCGCTCGACGATCCGCAGAGCTGGGAGGAACAGCGGCGGCGCTGGCGCCTGCCCCAACCCTGTCACTGGGCAATCGCCTCGGTCAACCCTCCCGCCGCGGAGCGCTTCCGCCGTTGGCTCCAAAGTCATGGAGAGGCGGCATATCTGTTCGAGAACCCGGCCCTGCTGCCGCTGCATCTGGGTGTGGACCAACCCCGCGAAGTGGGATGGGACCGCTTGCTCAACGCCGTAGCGGCGCATTGTCTGGCGGCCCCGGCCCCGGCTGTCATTATTGCCTTGGGCACAGCGATGACGGTCGATGTGGTGGATGGCCAAGGAGTGTTCCGCGGGGGAGCGATCCTGCCCGGCCCGCGCCTTTTGGCGGACGCCCTCCATCGCCATACTGCCTTGCTCCCTTACCTGGACGTGTCCGAGTTGCCTGCGGTGGTGGCACCCGGTACCAACACCGGCGATGCCATTCTCGCGGGCATCCGGGCCGCTTTAGTTGGCGGAGCGCTGCTATTGCTCCATCATTATGCGGATCACTTTCCGGCTCCGTGGGTCTTCCTCACCGGCGGTGCGCTCGGCGACCTAGCCCAGTGGAACTTTGGCGGCCGCTTCCGCGGGACACGCCACGTACCAGCCTTGACCTTAGAGGGGCTGCGGATCGCTGCCGAAAGCCTGCCCGACCCGCCCCCCTCAGAGGCGCCCCCTTCCTCTGCGGCGAGTGAGAAACCAACAATTCCGCTTTCCTGAATCTCACTCCGTCCGTCAATCTCACTTCGTACAGCCCGGCTTTCTCAAAACTGGCCCGATTTTGTGAGCCTGGCCGGAACTTCGCTCTTTCCTTCAGCGCGCCCGTGTTTTCCACCCCCACCCCCTCCTGCCGGTGCCTTCCTATAATGCCACTACTGCGATGGCATCTGTGGAAGCTGAAGCGACGACAGTTTGTGTGTTGACTCCCCCTGCCCCTGCCGCGGTGGCCACTCTCGCGTTGCGGGGACCCCAAGCGTGGAGTTTGACTCGCCGCTTCTTCCGGCCCGTGGGCCAAACGTCTCTGCCCTCATCTCCACCCCTCTACCGTTGCTACTTCGGCCATTGGGGCCTGTCCCTGAAGGATGAGGTGATTGTGGCGGTTACCGCCGCGGATACCGTGGAAATCCACTGTCATGGCGGAGTGCGTCTGGTCCGCTGCCTGGTGGAAGAATTGCAGGCGGCGGGAGCGGTGGAAGTAGACGCCTTGGAGGAGCATCCCCTGCTGCATTTATTGGCTCATGCCCCGACTCGCCGCGTTGCTGCTTTGCTCTTGGATCAATGGCAAGGGGCCTGTGCTCAGGCGCTGCGGCAGGTGATCGAAAAGCAGGACAGCGGTACTCTAGCGACTCTGGCCCGTTACGCTCCCCTGGCCGAACACCTGATGACACCCTGGCGAGTGGCCATTGTCGGCCCTCCGAATGCAGGGAAATCTTCGCTTCTCAATGCGCTGGCTGGTTTCCCCCGTGCGATTGTCTCACCAATTCCCGGCACCACCCGCGATGCCGTCACAGTCACTTTGGCCTTTGATGGCTGGCCGATACAACTGATCGACACCGCCGGGCTGCGCGAGACCTCTGATGCTTTGGAGGCCGCCGGTATCGCCCGCACCCGCTCGTGGCTGTCTCAGGCGGACCTCGTGCTCTGGGTGGCAGATGCGGCCAGCGGCGACGGCCTGGAAGCAGAGCTACCCCCTCAGGCCTTGCTGGTCGCGAACAAATGCGATCTCTTGGCGGAGGACGCCGTCCTCCCCCCGCATGCCTGGCGCATCTCCGTGCGCACCGGGGCAGGGCTGGAGGCCTTGTGTGCGGGCATTCTGAATCGCTTGGTTCCGGATCCGCCCCCGCCTGGCGCGCCGGTGCCCTTCACTCCCCTGCTGGCAAAGGCAGTGCTGCAAGCCTGGGACGACTGGCAACAGGGTGACCCAGCCGCTGCCTGCGCCCGCCTTCGTCAGATACTGCCTGCCGCTGAACCGCCCTGCCTGAGCTTCCCTCGACTCCCAACGACTCCCGGTGCACGATCGTCCCCCAATCCGTTGCCCCAGGCAGCGCCGTTGCCCCAGACACCGGCTGGCCCGGACACCGTGGCTTGTCCCTGCCAGACAGTGCAATGCCCTGGGCTGCACGCCGAATCTGGGCCGACGGCGGAACAATCTCTCCCTGCGCCTGCCAAGACCGAATATCCCTATCCCAGGAGTTGACGATGCACTTTGGCAAAATCCGCAAACCGACCGGTGATGTCGTGGTCATGATCGATGCGGAGCGGCAGGTTCATGTCATCGACACCGCCCGCATTCCAGAGGTAGCATCGCTGAGCGATCTGCTCGCGCAGCCTGACCCCCTGGCCGCGGCGCGGGAATTGATCGATCAACGCTACGCTCCTGAACCCCTCGGTGGACAGACCTTCCTCGCACCTGTGGATCGGCAGGAAATCTGGGCCGCTGGCGTCACCTATCAACGGAGCAAAGTCGCCCGCGAGGAGGAATCCCGCGGGGCCGCGGTGTTCTACGACCGGGTTTACTCCGCCCCCCGTCCGGAGCTGTTCTTCAAGGCCACACCTGCCCGTGTGGTCGGTCCGGAACAGCCCGTTCGCATCCGCTCAGACAGTCGCTGGAGCGTACCGGAACCGGAATTGGCTCTGGTCATCGGCCCCGATCAACGCCTGCTCGGTTACACCATCGGCAATGACATGTCCGCCCGCGATATTGAAGGGGAAAATCCTCTCTATCTGCCCCAAGCGAAAATTTACCGGCAGTCCTGTGCCGTGGGGCCGTGGATCACCCCAACCGCCCTCTTTCCCCCGCCTGAACAGGTCGAGATCCGCCTGACCATCACCCGGCAGGGGCGCACCGTCTTCGACGGAGCCACCTCCCTCGCCCGCATGGCCCGCACACCGCAAGAGTTGATCCGCTGGCTTTTCCAAGACAACGACTTCCCCCACGGAGCCATCCTCCTGACCGGCACCGGCATTGTCCCTCCCGACGACTTCACCCTCCACAGCGGCGATCACATCCGCATCGCCATCACCGGCATCGGAACGTTACACAACTCCGTGGCCTGAATCACGCGGTAAGAGTCTCTCCCCAAGGCGAGGATTCCTTCGGCATTAGGATCGGCCGTTCTCTTGCCTGACCACCGCCGATGGGTCGGGTGTGCCGCGCAACAAGCGGGCCGCCTTCACCAGGTAATGCAAACCGCTGACCACAGTCGCGGCCAGCATCACCCCGATCAACGCCTGCAAGGGCCAATCCAGCTTCGCCGCCGCTGCATCCCAGCCCGTGCCGATCATTCCCTGGCGCGCCAGTACCCCGACCAGCACAGCGAATTGGGAGACGGTTTTCACCTTCCCCCCCCAATCGGCCCCAAAGGCCCGGCCGGCGCTCTCCACGATCCCGCGCAGGCCGGTCACCAGCAATTCCCGGCCCACGATCACCGCGGTCATAGCGGGAAGAATGCCCGTCCCCGGCATCGCCGACAGATAGATGAAGGCACTACAGGTCAGCACCTTATCCGTCAGGGGATCGAGACTTCTTCCCCAAAGACTCTGCGGGCCGTAGCGCCGTGCCCACCAGCCGTCCAGGAAGTCCGTCCCCGCCGCCAATAGCAGCACGCCCAATCCCCACCACCACGCCTCGCAGGCGATACATCCGCAAAGTACGACCGCCAAAGGCAACCGCGACAGCGACAAGCCGTCCGGCACGCCAATCCACCATTTCCCTGGATCCATCACGGGCCACCTCGCGTTGACCTTCCCGAACTCTTCCGTTTTCTGCCTTCTCCCCTCGTATCTGGCGTTCTTGCCTCTCCCCCCTTCTTACACGGGAGTTTTGGGCGAACGGCGGATAGCGATGCCGCCTCCTTAGTAATCGAGCGGAGCAATTCCGCCAGCTCGCTTGACAGCGAAGGAACTGAGCGGACGGTCTCAAGCCCCTAGCTCCGCACCTGACGAGGGAATTGCTGCATGAATTACGACTTCGCCCTGCCGCTGAATAGCACCCCGCCGTATCGCTACTCGGACCTGCTGCGACTGTCCCGAAGATGCCTCCAGCGCCTCGGAGGAAAACGGTACGACCCTGACTTGCAGGAGGACGCCGCCGCTCATGTGCTTGCTCAACTGCATCACTACGATCCCCAGCACAGTCCGTTCCTGAATTGGGCCTACCGGGTCATCCACAACTACTGCCTCTCCGCCTCCCGGCAACTTCGCCGTAAGTTCCGGCAATTGTCCTCGCCCTCGGACCCTACCGCCCCCGCCGAGACCGAAGACCTCCTCCACACCATCCCCGATCCCCGTCCCGACCCCTACCACGGCACCTTCCACACTCTCGACTGGCAATTTCCGTTCAACGAGCACGATTGCCGCTGCATCTGCTCCTGGAGTCCCAAGGAAGCCTTTGTGGTTCTGGCCTGGCACGGGCGAATGTGGCACAAACTTCCCCCCCACCTCCAGAATCACCTGTTGCAAAAAGTCTCTCTGAAACAGCCGTTTCCCCCACCCGACTTTGAATACTGGGAACCGGCCGAACGCACGGCTTATCTAGCCAAAACTCTCGGCATCAAGGAAAACTCCATCCATCAGCACCTCAAGCGCGGGCGATCCCGACTCTTGCAACTGCAATTCGTCCGGGAACTGGCCGACTGCTACGGCTACACCATCGCTATGTGAGGAACGGATGGGAGAGGCACCCTCATGACCGCACCCCATTGTTGCCCGCCTTTTGCCGCACTGTCGACCTCTGTTCGCTTCCACCCCCGGCTCGCTTCGGCCTCCCCCAGATTCCGGAGTGGAAACCGATTGCCAGCCGACTCCGTCCAGACCCACCTCGGAAAAGGCCTCACTTGCCGGCCGGTGAAGATGTCCCGGAAAAAACTCCCGATGTCGGAAGATTCCCCCTTCCGCAGCGAATACATCCGCAGGAAGATAAATCCGTTGCCTCTCCACCGCCAGGACTGGCGCCTTACCAGCCGCGAACTATGCTCCATTCCCACAAACAGCGGCGGATGAAGGGGAGTGGCGACTTTCCAGACGGACCCAATCGGAGGACTAACACTCTTTGTCCATCAGGAGGTGCGACTCATTGGGAGGTGAAATCATGAACACCGAAACGCCGTCTGCTGCTCCAACGGAGTCAATCGCGTCTGACACCTCGCAGGCATTCCCGCCGCCCACCGCCTTGATCCTACTAGCCAGCGAGCAACTTTGGCCCAACGTGGAAAGTGTCGAATATTGGAAGGACAGCCTCCAGCACATCTTTATCTACCACACAGAAGATGAGCGCCGCTCGGTCCTCCCCGCCCAGCGTTTAGGCCACTTCTGCCAGGCACGTTGTCCCCATGTCCAGGTGGACTATGCCGACGGGGATGGCAAGCCGGAGTCAGTCGTCGCCAAGATCGAAGGCTGGCTCGTGCAATATCCGCAGTATCAGTGGGTCATCAACGCCACCGGCGGCACCAAGCTCATGTTCCTCGGTGCTGCCAGCCTGATCGGGCGGCCTCATGTCTCGGTCATCTACCGCGAACTCAACGGCTCCTGGTACCACCTGACCAACCACAACGGTTACCTGGAAACCCTGCCTCTCGACATCCCGCCTCAAGTGACGGATCGGATTCCGCTCGAGACCCTTCTGCAGACCCTCTGGTGGGATGAAGGAACGGTTATTGATCTGCGCCATCCAAAACCTCTCGATATCGTCCGGCTCACCCAGCTTCTGATCCAACACGAGGGCAAATGGCGAGAGGCCTTCACGGCCTGTGGTGTGCCTCCAGAAAAGGAAGACAATAATAGCGGACATTTATTTGAACGTTACGTAGCAGCAATACTACTGGCGATCGGTGTGCCCCCTCAAAATATCGCACGCAATGTGCGTAAGGAAGGGAAACAAAGTCAACAGAAGAATGATCCCAAAAAGGGGGGACAGCATCTCCACGAGATTGACATTGTCGTCAATCACCAGTCCCGCATCTATGTGCTGGATTGCAAGCTGCAAGGCGAAGGCAACGGGGGCGGCCGTGGTGCCCAGCTCATGCAGCAGATTCGCAATCTTTCGGATACGGTGCGGCAGTTAGGAGGCGTGGGAGCCGTTGGCGTTTTGCTCCGTCCCAATCGGACGTTTTTTGACGAGGAGCGGACCTATGCCGAGGGCATCGGCTTGCGCGTCCTGGATCGGAGTAAACTCAGCACGTTTTTCGAGGAACTGGCTCGCATCCTCGGTATCCCTACGGTGCCGGCTGTGTTGCAAAATGCGCAACAATTATGGCAAAACCCTGTCTTTGCCGAGCGCGTGTTTCCCGGCAGCCCGCGCACTCACCAGATAGCCCGTTCCTCGTCGGAGAGCGGCATCGTGGGGTTGGAAAACTACCTATGCGAGTGGAGTAGGACGTTGGGTCAGAACTGGGCTGTCTGCCAATTGTGGGACAACTATTTTCTTCTACGTTATGATCAACGCAAGGGACAAGGAAACATCCACCAAATCGCTCGTCATTTGCCCCAAAACATAGGTTGCATCAATTCCGAGTCCGAGCAACTTTGGACATCAGGAACGGGAGATACGGGATACTGGCTCTTTCAGGCAAATCCGGAGGATGTTAGGCGGTTTTTCAAGCCATATGTTGGCCGGGATTTGTAACCAACATGTCAGCCTCGATTTAGAAGGAGTTCAATAGGTCCAACGGCTTGACGGAGGTGATCCTATGCCACGGACGATCGTGTTGTGCACGGTGGGCACCAGCCTGTTTTATCCCAATCTGGCGGGTTTGCGCAAGACGCTGCAAGAGGGGGGCGGTGCGGGAAACGAGAAAGCCGCTCTGCCGCCGGAACGGAGAGAAATCCTGGAAGCCTTGGCCTCGGCATACGAGCAGAAGGACTGGCCGGCGGTGGCGACGCAACTGGTCCGCTTGCCAGCCTCTGAGCGGCTTTGCGGCGCGGAAATCAACTCGATGCACAGCTTGATCCAACATGGCTATGTGACCGGGGATTGCGGCGTGTACTTCCTGCATTCGGATACTCCCGAGGGCCGGGCGATTGGTGAAGTGCTCCGGGAGGCTTTCCGCCAACGGGGTCATCAGCCGGTGGAATGCGTCCAGGTGACCGACTTGCAGGACAGTGATCCGAAGCTTTTCCGGACCAAAGGCTTGCGGAATCTGGCACGGGAATTGTCGCGGATCATTCGCAATCACACGGCCTCCGCTTGCGCCATCAACGCCACCGGCGGTTACAAAGCCCAGATTGCCCTGGCGGTCCTGATTGGCCAAGCCATCCACGTGCCGGTCTATTACATGCATGAACGCTTCAGCGAGATCATCGCCTTCCCCCCGATGCCGGTGGCTTTCGATTTCGACCGTTGGATGCAGTACAGCCGCGTGCTCTACGCCCTGGAGAAGGAACCGCGCCCTTGGACGGAGCTGCAAGAGGAATGGGACGAGGTGCTGGAAGGTCTGACCGAGGTGGTGGACATCGACGGGGAGAAATGGGTGGAATTGTCCGCGACGGGGCAGATTTTTCACGACGCTTTCCGGGAGCGCTTTCGCAGCCACCGAGAGATGCTGCTACCGCCGCCAGCTCCCAGAAAGGAAGCGCCACTCATCCGGGATCACTCTGTCACTCTCAAATGCCGCCCGGAGCTGGAACGCTACCTGCAAGAAGTGACCCAAGCCTTGCCTTGTATCCAGCGGTGCGTCACCCATTACACCCACCCGGACCTGCCTTTACCGATGGGCTTCCGAATCAAGCCGAAAAGCGACGAGCTACAGATCGAGGGGATTTACTGCAACGGCCGGGAAACGGTCAAGTTCTTCGTGCACACCACAGCGGAGACAGACACCCAACGCCGGGCGGTGGTCGCTGCTCTCAACGAGTGGCTCGACCGCCGCAAATGACCTTGGCCGCTCCATCCCCCTCTCTATCCCAGCCACACCCACGACTGGTCCGATCTTCCCTTCTGTTCCCTTTGTGTCGCCTCCCCTTTCTCACACCTAAGTCCCAATTGACGGTAGGGGTTTCGCTGAAACAATTGGTTCGTGTAGGATGGAGAGAGGGTTATCACGCGGAAGAAAGAAAGCAGGGGAGGAGTCTTGCCTCAACGGCTTTAGAGTTGTTCAATAATTGGACATAGTAGCAGAGTTAAGGAAGAGACACCCCAAAGCCGTTAGAGATGGAGGGTTAGGAAGACGCCGGTAACCGGTGCGGCGTCCGGGTTAAGAAAGCGAGGCTGTCAGGAGCCAATTCCTGCCAGACAGGCAGTCAGGGGAGGGACAAGGGCAGAAAGGAATCGCTCGATGCAGCACTGAGGAGGAAGCCGGTCAGCCCGAAGTCGTGGTAGGAGGGTGGGATTCGTGGTTTTCTGGTTGTGGATCAGTTTGCTATTGGCGGTGCCACCCGTGCTCTTCGGGCTGGTGATGGCGATCTTGTTTTTTTACGTGCGCTGGAAGTACATGGGGTATTTGACGCGGATATTCCAGGAAAAGCCGCTGTTTATTGTGCCGCGGGGAGAACCGGACGCCTCGGCAGAGGAGATCACGGTGGTGCATCCGCAGGGATGGCACTTGCGGGGCTGTTACTTTCGCACTCCGGCTCCTCAACGCAAGGGGGTGATTTTGTTCGGCCTGGAGTTCGGATCAAACCGCTGGTCCTGCCGGTCGTATTGCGAGGGTTTGCTGGCGGCGGGTTACGATATCTGTGCGGTGGAGTTCCGCAATCAAGGGGAAAGCGATCGGGACCCGAACTACGAGCCTTTGCAATGGGTCACGGATCGGGACGTATCGGACATGCGGGCGGCGATCCGCTATCTGCTGAGCCGGGCCGATGCGGACCCACGAGGGATCGGCATTTTTGGCGTGAGCAAGGGGGGCAGCACCGCAATCGTGGCAGCGGCGGAGGAACCCGCTGTTCGCTGTTTGGTCACGGACGGGGCCTACGGTACCCACACGACTATGGTTCCCTACTTGAAGCGGTGGATTACCATCTACAGCGAGCGCCGGATCTTGCAGCGCATCCTGCCGACGTGGTTTTATGCGATTGTCGGGCGTGTTGGCGCTCAGAAGGTCGCCCGCAATCGCGGTGTGGTTTATCCGAGCATCGAAAAGGCCCTGCGGCGTTGGCATCGCCCCTTGCTGATGATCCACGGCGGGGCAGACACTTACATCCGTCCGGAAATGGCCGAGGCATTATTCGAGCAAAGCCGTGGGCAGCCCCGCGAGTTGTGGATTGTGCCGGGCGCCAAACACAATCAAGCCCTCAGTGTCGCCGGAGCAGAATACCACGAGCGGCTCATCGCCTTTTTCGACCAGCATCTGGCCCAAGCTCCCCCGCTGCATCCCGAACTGACCGCACCGTTTCCCCTGGCAGAACACCATTGATCCGCGCCGCCGGGAAGGTTGGATCGAGGCGATCCCTGCCGTTCGCTGCGTCCTGCTGGCGGATCACAAAGGCCATCCTCCCTTCCCGGTCGGTTCTGTTCAGAAGCATCCCCGCCTGACGGCCCCGACCGACCCTTGCGGAGGCCTGCTGCATGTCCTGGAAGCGATACCTGCTCGTACGCTTGGGACGGTTGATCTCTTACCCCATTCGCCGGCAGTTGCGCCTATTCGAGGCCGCCTGCCAGGAACCGGAGGCGGTTCAAGCGGCGTTGCTGCAGGAAATCGTGCGCCGGCAAGCTGCCACCGCCTTCGGACGGGACCACCGCCTCGATACGGTCCGCAATGTGCTGGACTACCGGCGTCAGGTTCCCGTGGCTCCCTATGAGTATGTCGCCCCTTACATTGAACGCGTGGCGCAGGGGGAATGGTCCGCGCTTTTGGCAGAACCGCGCGTCCACCTCTTTGCGCTGACTTCCGGTACCACGGCCCGGCGGAAATTGATCCCGGTCACCGATTCCTACCTGCGGGCTTACCGCCGCGGCTGGAACATGTGGGGTGTGAAAATGTACCGCGATCATCGGGAACGGAAGATCGCCATGCGCCCCATCGTGCAATTGGTCGGCGACCCGGAGGAGTTTCGCACCCGTGGCGGCATCCCCTGCGGCAATCTTTCTGGCTACACCGCAATGGTCCAGAAACGACTCATTCGCTGGATGTACGCCGTGCCTTACTTCATCGGCAAAATTCACGATGCCCGCAGCCGCTATTATGTGGCCTTGCGCTGTGCCCTGGCCCGCCCCGTGTCGCAGTTCCTGGCCGCCAATCCCAGCACCCTGCTGCAACTGGCCCGGACTCTGGATGCGGAAAAGGAACATCTCCTACGGGACTTGCAGGATGGCACCCTGCATGCCGACCTGGACATTCCTCCGTCCCTGCGCGCCCTGCTCACCCCCTACCTGCGTCGAGATCGGGTCCGGGCCGCGGCCCTTCACCGGCTGGCTGAGAAAACCGGCCGCCTCTTCCCCTGCGACGTTTGGCCGGATAACACCATCATTCTCAACTGCTGGACGGGCGGCAGTATGGGCCACTACCTGCGCCTACTCCCCCACTATTACGGCCAGCCTCCGATCCGCGATCTCGGTTTATTGGCCAGCGAAGGGCGTATGACCTTGCCCTTGGAAGACCATACCCCCGCCGGCGTCCTCGACATCTGGTCCCATTACTTCGAGTTCATTCCCGAAGGGGAAATCGACTCGACGCAACCCACCGTGCTGGGCGCCCACGAATTGCAAGTAGGCCGCAGTTACTACATCCTGCTGACGACCACCTACGGCTTGCACCGCTATCATATCTCGGACCTGGTCCGCGTCACCGGCTATTATGGCCGCACTCCCTTGGTGGAGTTCCTCAGCAAAGGCCACCGTTTTGCCAATCTCACCGGGGAAAAACTCAGTGAGTATCATGTCACCCAAGCGGTCACGGCGGTGTTGCAACATCTGCCTCAGCCATTGAGCAGTTACAGTCTTGCGCCGGTCTGGGAGGAGCAGCAACCTTACTATGGCCTGTTTCTGGAAGCCGCCGACGCAAGGGATGAAGAATTGCTCCGCCGCTTCCTGGCTGCCTGCGATCGCCAATTGGGACAGGAAAACATCGAATATGCCGCCAAACGAGCCAGCGGGCGGCTCGGACCCCTCCGCGCCTTGATCTTACCCAACGGCTTCTGGACCGAGTGGGACCGGCAACGCCTCCTTCAGACCGGCGGCTCGCCGGAACAGTACAAGCATCCCTGCCTCCTCGGCGATACCTCCTTCCGTCAAAGTGCCCCCGTCTGCAAGATCGTCGATCCGCAACCTGTGGAAGCCACCCTGGAATCTGTCCCACTTTCGCCCGGCCAATAACCCCCTGAATTATTTGCAAAAACGTCGATCCCGAAACGCGAGGGACCGCCCCGGAATGCGGTGTACTCCGTCCGGCCAATAGCCGTTTTCCGGATCGATTCCGCACAGTCTTCGGGCGAAACTTCTCGTGCCGCCTTCAGCAAATCCAGCGGTTGAAACAATCTCGCCGTTACGGACGGCTTGAGTCCATCGCTGCGCGGACCTTCACCCCGTTCTCCTCTTGCCGGGTTTTTTCCGAGCGACTATGGTTGTCATGCTGGAGGTGGGGGTACCCTGGACTTCCCCGCCCTCAGCAGGCGGTGCATCGGACTTTCGGGCATTCGCCGGAAATGGACGCCGGATTGAGAGGTTGTATCCCCTGAGGGGTGGCATCCCTTTCCCCTCATTCAGGAAGAGGCTCCATGTCATTACGTGGATGGACCAGGATTGGACTAGTGGTTTTGCTCCTCGGTTGCACCCGTTATGGAGTGAACCCTCCTGGAGGTCCGTTTGCTCGCAAGGATGGACGGGGCAACCTGCCGCCCGATGTGGCGTGGAATGAGGGGGAAATGGGAGCGCGCGGCCGGTTGGGAGAGGCGGTGATCCCGACGGGGGGCCGATTCCCGGATCGCCGTCCGTTGCTGCCGCGCCGTCGGACTGGCTTGGCGGACGCTCTGCCTTCCCCTTACGCTCAGGATGCCGTACCGCCGTTCATTCCTCCAGCGGATGCTTCTTCCGGTTCCCGGAACCCTCCGCTACCGCCAGCAGGTTCGCCCCCAGAGGGTGCTGTCCCCCCGCCGGTTCCTCCACCACCGCTACCTTCTTCCCCGCCATCTTCCCCTTCTGGCCCTCCGCCAGCTTCCCCGGCTGCACCCCCTGCCCTGCCGCCCGCCGCCGGGACTCCGACTCCACCACCACCGCCCGCGCCGCCTCTTTCCCCTCCCTCGGATTCTGCCGCCAATCCCGCACCCGGAGCATCCGCCGATGCGTTTTCCTCCTTGCGCCAACTCCTGAAAACCGCTCAAGACCGCTGGGCCACAATCCACACCTACGAAGCCATTGCTGTCCGCCGGGAACTGGCTCCCAACAAGCAGCGGACCTACGACCGGGTTTTTTACCTCTTCCGCAAGGAGCCGTTTTCCGTTTACATGCGCAATCTCGACGAGGCGAATACCGGCCGGGAGTTGTTGTACAACCCCAAGCAGCACGGGGACAAAATCTACGCCATCGTCGGCAAAGCGGACGAGGGACTGCTTTATAAAGCTGGGCAACGCGCCCCGGCTGTGTCCCCCGATTTCCCCATGGTCAAACAGAAATCCCGCTACAGCATTCGGGAAGCGGGGCTGGGCACGCCCATCCAGCGGGTGAGTCAGTGGCTAGAAAAGGCGGAACGGGGGCAGATTCCACCCCAGAATCTCCGCTTCCAGCCGGAAGTACGCCGGCCGGAATGCCCCGATCCCCTGCATCTGGTGGAATTGCAACTCCGCCCCGGTGATGACCCCCTCTTCCCGCAGGGTGGCCGGCGCCAATGGTTCTTCCACGCCAACCCCCAGGCGGAAACCTACGCCTTACCCATTCTCATCCGCGCCTTGGATGCCGACGGCCAGGAGGTGGAATACTACTGGATCGAACGCCTTCAGCCCAATGTCCGCCTGACCGATGCGGATTTCCATCCCGATCGCCTGGGCAGCGGCAGCAGTAAACCCCCACCCGAAGCTCGCACTCCGAAACGCCCCAATCCGAAAAAGTAAAGGAACTCGCGCCGGTGACGGGAGATTGAGATTTCGGAAAGTACATTCGGTCCAGGACGGCCAGGTTCCGAGTCTTTCCCGCAGGGGTCCATAACTTTACCTTGCGGCTGTCAGGGTGGCAGACAAAGTGGGACGGAAGCGGCAGGCAACGGGCGAAACAGGCGGCGCTTTGCTCTTGTCAAAAGCAACGTATGTAGCGTATCTTTCAGTAGTTAGTGTGAGAAACGGGAATCGGAATGTTTTTCGGCACTGGCTTTGCAATCCGTGGCCCAATGGGATGCTTCCCTTGCGGGGCGGTCGGCCTCCCGTAGCGGCCGCCATGCCACGGGGAGGTAGAGCTATGGTGATCGAGGCACTCCCCGGTCGGCCCGAGGCGCAGGCCCATGACCGCCGGTTTGCGGTCCTGATCGCCGATGACGACCGGGGCACGCGCGAAACGCTGGGTGAAGCTCTGGAGCAGCACGGCTACCGCACTCTGCTGGCCGCCGATGGCGCCGAGGCGGTGGAAGTCGTTCAGGTGGAATTGGTTCATCTGGTCCTGTTCGACCTGCACATGCCCCGCCTTTCCGGCCTGGACGCCCTCTTGGCGATCCGCAACCTCTTGCACACCACGCCACCGGCCGTGCTGATGACCGCAGAGGCGACCAACGACCTGATGCGCCGTGCTTTCCAAGCCCAAGTCTTCAGCGTGTTGCCCAAACCGGTGCAATTGCCCGTGGTCGTACATACTCTCGCCCGCGCCTTGCGCCAGACCTACGGGGTCCAGCATCCGTCCGTCCCTCTTGGGGAAGACTCCCACCCCGGTACTGCGACTTGAAGACCCTCTAGGAGCAAGGAGTCCGAAACGATGAAAATCACCCCGCTTAACGACAAAGTCCTCATCGAACGGGTCGAAGCCGACGAGAAAACCGCCGGTGGCATCATCCTCCCTGATACCGCCAAGGAAAAACCCAAACAGGGGAAAGTACTCGCTTTAGGAGAAGGCAAACTCCTGGAAAATGGCCAGCGCGTCCCCTTCCAGGTCAAAGTCGGTGATCGCGTGCTTTTTTCCTCCTACGCCGGTAATGAAGTCCAGATCGACGGCAAAGAGTATCTCGTCATGAGTGAAGATGACATTCTCGCCGTCGTGGACTGACCCGTTTCACTTTCTCCTTCTTCGACTCGATCGCCCTTCAGCTCGCCGATCTCCGAGCGGGTTCGCGGGTTCCCGGCGGCCTTCGCCAGTTGACCTCTTCCCATATTTCTGCTAGGTTACAGGTACTGAATGCCCCGCCGAGGAAGGTCTGCCCTTCCTGACTTGCCCGCTCCAATTTTCCGTCTCGCTTCACTCACGAGGTGTACCGATGCAGCGAATTGGGTGCCATACCTGGCGTGATGGTTATCCCACCCGGCGGCAAGTTGTGCAAGCGGCTGTGTGGGCGGCTGGGGCTGGCAGTTGGATGACAGGACAGATAGCGCTGGCACCTGCGGCAGAACCCGCGTCCCCACCCCGTCCTCGTGCCCAAGCTGTTATTTTGTTGTTCATGTGGGGCGGACCATCGCACCTGGACACTCTGGACCCGAAACCTCTGGCCCCGGCGGAGATTCGCGGCGAGTTCCAACCCATCCGCACCACGGTGCCTGGTATTCAGATCAGCGAACATTTTCCCCGCTTGGCACGGCTGGCTCACCTGTACACCATCATCCGCAGCATGGGTCATGACGATCCGGCCCATCTGTCGCCGGTGCACCACCTGATGACCGGCCATGTTGCCCCTACCCCCAAGTCGGATGCCGCACCGGCCACGCGTCAGGATCATCCCCATTTTGGAGCGATGCTAGCCAAGTTGCGTCCAGCTCCTGCGGGGGTTCCCACCTGTGTGGTGCTTCCCTGGCTGGTGTCCCATCCCGCGGCGCCCGGCGGAACTGCACCCGGCCAGCACGCCGGTTGGCTCGGCTCCGCCTATGATCCCTTCGTCATCACTGCCGATCCCAACCACCCGGATTTCCGCATCACCGGCTTGGATAGCGCTGAACCTCGCTTGCTGACCCGCCAGCAACTCCTGGAAGCTCTTGATCGCCACCCCGCTGCTGCCGCCTATCCCCCCTTGCGGGACAAAGCCTTGGCCTTGCTCACCTCCCGCCGCTTGGCTCAAGCCTGCGACCTCAACCGCGAGCCGGTAGCTATTCGCGATCGGTATGGCCGGCACACTTTCGGGCAATCCTGCCTGCTGGCCCGGCGGCTCATCGAAGCGGGTGTCCCCTTCGTCTGTGTCCACTGGCCCAACGATGGTGCGTTCTTCTGGGACACCCACGGCGATAACTTCCGCAGCCTGAAGCACCGCCTCATGCCCCCTGCCGACCAGGGCACAGCCGCCCTGCTGGAAGACCTCCACGCCCGCGGCTTACTCAGCCAAACCCTCGTCGTCTGGACCGGGGAATTCGGCCGCACTCCCAAGATCACGCCGGGCAACGCGGGACGGGAACACTGGCCTTTCTGTTACTCCGCACTCGTAGCCGGCGCTGGCATCCGCGGCGGCACCCTTCACGGCGCCAGTGACAAAATCGGGGCCTATCCCACCACCCCGCCCGTCTCCCCCGCCGACCTGACCGCGACAATCGCCTTCGCCTTGGGACTGAATCCCCAGCTCGAAATCCACGACCGGCTTCACCGGCCCTTGCCCCTCACCCGCGGCCAACCTTTGACCACCCTTTTCGCTTGACTCCTACCAGCGCCGCCACTTTTCCAGCACGCTCTGTCTCTATACAATGGGCATGGCAGATTGTCGAAGATTGTCGAAAAGAAAGGATGGAGGGCAGTGCGCCAGACGATTGACAAGAGATCATCCTGCGTCACTGCACAGTGACACGATCCCGTATCGGAAAGCAAAACAAACAGGATACACCCGGAGCGGTGCTCGAGTGGTTGAAGAGGCAGCACTGGAAATGCTGTGTACGGTAACCCCGTACCGAGGGTTCGAATCCCTCCCGCTCCGCTAGAGGTGCAGATATTACAATCCTGTCCGCCACTTGCATGTCGTTGCGATACTTCGCCTGCACTTCAGTTCTTCCACTGATCGATAGGACAAGACAAATAATGCGATGGGACAAGAGAGATAATCCTTCCTTGCGTGGTCCCACCGCAATGCGCTTAGTCCAGCCCACCGATCCCAGCTCCGGCCAACAGAACGCCACCGAATTAATCAAAAGGAAAGGATCAGCCCACTGGGATCAGTATGAACGTCGGTACGTTGAGAATCTGCGACAGAGGTTTACGCCCTCGGTTGCAAAACCGAGGGAGCCTTGGGAGGTCCAGCGGCCGAGGGGCAACGAGTGTGGTTTCTAGTCCACCTCTGTTTTGGTGCCGAGTCTATGCAAACTGAGGTTTGGATAGGTTGACAACATGCTTAGCTATCGCGGCTGGCCTTGTGGTTCCGATGGGATTCAACAATAGGATTAGCCGCAGAGTCTATGTTTTTTCTACCAACAATCGATCGGCACCTTATCCATGCTAACATTCCAGCAAACAAGATAGATCCAGTGAAACCAATTATGCAGTTTAAAAGCAACAACTTCCAATCGAAAAACTTCTCAACACCGAAACTCCAAGCCATGAAGGTGAACGGGGATCCTATGAAGCGAAACGGCTTAATCCCCATCGGACGTATAACACCAGCTAGGTTCGCAAGTGCGAAGAAAAGTAAGAAGATAGGTAACCAGAGAGTGAATATTTTTCTGAAAGTTTATATTTATTGTATCATATAGTTGATAATTAAGGCAAAGTATCATAGAAAATATTACCGTCAATGTTAGTTATATACCTCATTAAAGTTTTGTAATTTTATACAATTCTGTAAATAGAATAATTAATTACAATCCATCAAAAGATTGTGAACTGTGGCCTCAACGCTCTTCGGGAATGCAACGACTAACTTATGCTGCTCACCAGGCTTCCAACTCTTTGTACTTTCTCGCAATACATCGAGGTAGTGCGAAAGGTCTTCCTTCGCAAGGTTTGGCAAATCGCGATGTAGGATTACTACTCGATATTGCTCAATCCAAGAAAGATCCCGTAAGCAGTCTAACAGAGCATTCCAGTTAAAACCAAAGTAACCTAGTAACCTAAGCTTATCAAAGAAAGCTTCAAAAAGAGTATTGGCATCTCTTATCGACGGAGGGATATGAACTACGAAATCCTGCCGTTCGTCGAACAACAGGCCGTCTGTATAGAAAAGAAATCCGCAGTTTTCTTGCTGTGTCATGGCTAATCGACTCGAATAAAAGTTCGGTAATGGTCAGGGATGTAGTATATCTCTCCACCCTGCCCCACAACCAGACGTTGTGGACCTGGACCAGAGATTCCAGGAGTGGGAGGGACGTATTCACGATAATAACCATATGGTTTGACTGGCAACTCGGGAGTGGTCTTACCAGGTAAGGGCTTATTCTTAAAGATACCCCCGTCATTACAATGGGGAAACCTAATACCTGCTCTAATTCTGTCCAATGTTAGTTGAAGATCAACAATACCTGTCAGAACCTTTCCTGTTCGTATATCTTTGATAGTAACACCATGAACAAACCGAACGGTTCGACTCGGTACAATCGGTTGACGTGGTACCGCCGTCTCTGAAGTAGTAACAAGTTGTCTACCCGCTGGGACCATGGCCATGGCGATGGCCGTAGAAGTCCCAATGATGTAGATGTCCCGATAGGCATTGATGCCCGTCTGACGCAGCTCGGCGACTGTCCTAGTCAAATCCACCCCAAACTCTTGTGCCCAGCCGCTAGCCACGGTGGAACTCAGGTCGGTCTGACCATTTTGCTGAAACCACTGCTTCCAATCCTTGACGCTATCGGCCCAGAATCCCGTGGTCTGCTCGACGAGATGCAGCGGGATGAACAATGCTTGGCGGTCGATATATCGCCGGACATAGAGTTGGCCGTTGACCTGGACGAGAACACCGACGAATTGACGAGGTCCATCTCCTTGCCAGAACCAGCGTTCGGGGACATACCAAACCAGCGTTTGACCAGTCCCGTCATCATGGTAGTCAATTCGATCCAGGCCACTCGGATCAAGGGAGTTAAGGGGGTTGTTGCCGACGGTGCGGTATAGGTCCACATCCCCGGCGGCGTAGGAGAGCGGGTCGAGGCTGGTCCAGCGGCCGCTTCGATTTACGATTCTCGATGAGGTTCTTCAGGACGAGGAAGGCCGAAGGAATGGTTTCAACTTGTACGGAATTGCGGTCATCGGCTAAGATCGAAACGAGGGCAAGCATTCAAGAGCGCGGCAGGTGGCATCCTGACGACCCAAAAGCAGCAGGTGAGTGAGGGCCAAGACCAGTAGGCAGCGACCGTGATTGAGTATCGCCGTTTTCGGAACACGGATCCCCCCGCGTTGGCGGACGTGTGGAACGAGTCGCACGCGTCGCGCAGCTCCTATCCCGTGCGAACGCCGGCGCTGCTGGAACGTTGGCTTTTTTCCAAGCCGTATTTTGATCCGGAGGGTTTGATCGTCGCGGTGGATACGCAGGCGGAGGGGCGGGTCGTCGGTTACATCCTGGCAGGTTTCGGGCCGAATTCCGAGTTGAACGCCTTAGATTACTCGCAAGGGGTGATTTGTTTGCTGGCTGTGCGTCCGGCCTATCGGCGGCGGGGCATCGCACGGGAACTGGTGAGGCGGGCGGAGGAGTATCTGCTTCGGCACGGTGCAAAGGTATTACGGGCCGGTCCGCGCTGGCCGTACTGTCCCTTCGGTTTCGGCCTCTACGGCGGGACAAATTGTCCCGGTTTTTTGGCTTCGGACCCGGGCGCGGATCCCCTGTTTCGCAAGCTGGGATATACACCGGCCGGCACGACCATTGTCTTCCACAAGCGTCTGGACAGTCCGCTGGCTGTGGCCGATGCCCGCTTCCAAATTTTGCGACGGCGTTATGATACTACGGTGATCCGTTCGGCGATTCCGCCGTCGTGGTGGCATGAGTGCGTTTGGGGAACGCTGGAGCCAGTCGAGTTCCGCCTAACAGATAAGCTAGCCAACCATTTCATTGCGGGCCGGGCGTTGGTGTGGGAGCTGGAAGGATATGGTTGGCGCTGGGGCTTGCCGGCGGCTGGGGTGCTGGACATCCAAGTGCGGGAAGACCTGCGGGGTCAAGGGTTGGGCAAGTTCCTCATGGTCCAGGTGCTCCGCTTTTTGCAGGAGCAGTACTTCGGGCTATGCGAGGTGCAAGCTGCCGACACTCAGCCGGAATTGACTGGTTTGTGCCGCGCGTTGGGCATGGAACAGGTGGATTACGGCACGACTTACATCAAAGGCAGTGGGTCCACTTCCGCAGCCAATGAGGGGAGTGCCAGCGTGATGCTACCGGCGGCGGAGAAGTCCATTCCATCGCCATCAGGATCAACCGAAGAGGCGGTGGAACCAGGTGCGGCGGGGGGGCCGGGGCGGGGGAATGTGCAGGGGTAACCCTTGCAAAGCCGCGATTCCCCAGAAGGAAGCGATGCGTTCTGCCGCTCGACGACCTACCCACTGGACAAGCCGTTGATACCCCTCGCGGAAAAGGGGCCGGCGACGGTCAATGCCGTGACCATCCGAGCCGAGCAGGTGAATAAACCCTCCGACAGCCCAATCCTTGAGAGCGTGCTCCGTGGTGGCATCCCACGGTTCGGCTAGAGCCTGCGTGGTGACCTGGAAGAGGCAGCCGGCGGCGATCCACCGCTGGGCCAAGTCCGGATCGTAGAGCAACTCTGGATAGCGCTCGGCATGGGCCACGATAAGGCGGATGCCCAGGGGACGGAAGTAATCGGCCAGGGGTAACAGATCAAGGAACTGGCCATGGGGCATTTCCACCAACAAGGTTTGGCCGCTATCGCCGAGGGTCAAGTATCGGCCGGCTTTCCACTGGTCGAGGAACTCCGGACCGAGCATGATTTCTCCCGCGGGATAAAGAGTCAGGGGGATTTGCCGGGCTTGGAGCAACGGCTGCAATTCGGCTACGGCGGTGCGCAAGGCGGCGGCATCATTGTCCGGATAACTGGCGTTCTGGTGAGCCAAGGCCGCGGCATGACGCACCCCTTCGCTGACAAGCATCCGACACATGGCGAGGGCTTCATCCACCGTCAGCGGACCGTCATCGCGTCCGGGCAGCAAGTGGACGTGCGTATCAGCAAACGGGACCATAGGCGGCCCCCTTTCGGCATGGCTTACGGAGCATCACGGTAGGAATCCTGATACAGATAGCCAGAATGGTAGTAGGAATATCTGTACGGATGGTCACGCAGGGGCAAGGCATTGACCACGACACCCAGGATGCGCCCTCCCACCGCCTGAATATCCTGTTTGGTCCGCTCCAGGGCCGAACGGACATCCCGGCGCATGCGGAAGACCAGAACAACTTCGTCCACACGGGCCGCTACCGCTACGGGATCCGAAACGGACAAGACGGGCGGCGTATCCAGAAGCACATAGTCGTATTGCTGCTGCAACTGGGCCAGCACTTCCGGGAAATGCTTGCAGGTCAGCAACTCGGCGGGGTTGTCCGGCCGCGTTCCGCAAGGATAGATCGTCAGGTTTTCGACCCCGGCAGGCCGTGCCACCGCTGCCAACTCTGCCTGACCCGCGAGCACGGCGGCTATTCCCTGCTCCGGATTGCCGAGGGCGAAGAGGCGATGCTGCCGCGGCTTGCGGAAGTCGCAATCGACCAGGGCCACGCGCTTGCCGGACAGTGCCAGACTCACGGCCAGGTTGGCTGTCAGTACGCTTTTGCCATCTCCTGGATGTGGACTAGTGATCTGGACGCATACGTGGTCTCGCCCGGTGGTGCTGAAGAGAACCTGGTTGCGCAAAGCACGGACCGCTTCCGCCTCGGCAGAACTGGGGCGCCAGAGGGTGACCAAAACCGCATCGAGCGGTTGAGTCAATTCCTGCTCCACTTCTTCTTCGATGCGGATCTGCGGAATATGGCCCAACACCGACAGCCCCAGGTGACGGCGAATGTCTGCGGGCGAGCGGAATGAACGATCCGCCCACTCCCACCCCAAGGCCAGGCCGCCTCCCAAAACCAATCCCAGCATCAGTCCGACTGCCAGTGACTGGAACCACAGCGGCGAGACCAGTACGCCCAAGGTGGGGGTAGTCACTTCTTTGACTTCAAAGACGCCTCCCCGTTCCGTCCGGCGGATTTGGTCGCGCAACTGGTGCAGTTCCCTCAGCCGGGTTTCTTCCCGTTGCAATTCCTCATTTGCCTTCTGGATGCTGTTATGGATCGGTGTCAATTCCTGCAACTTGCGTTCGTCTTGGGCGATTTCCTGGGCTAGGATTTGCAGTTTCTTGTCCAGGGCGTTCCGTTCGTTCATCAAGCGTTGGCGATAGGCGAGCAATTCTTCCGCCCCCACACCGCGGCTTTGCACCTCCCGTTCCAATTCGCTGAGTTGGCGATCGAGGGCAACAATTTCGGGATGGCCTACTCCATAGCCGTAACGGGCCATCAGCTCGCTGCGGCGGAATTGGAGATGCCTTAGCAGCGACTCCGGGCTGCGGGCATCCGGCTGGAGGATCGAGGAACGTTCTTGAGAGACACCCAGGCGCTGGAGAAGCATCAAGCGAACCGGACGGGACTGTTCAGCCAATTGCAACTCCTCCCATTCGGCCTGCAACTCCTGCTGGCGCAAGCGCAAGGTGATCTGAGTGGCATGATTGGCCGAGAGGCGGGAGCGCAACAGGGTCAGGTCCTCCGGCATGCGCAGGCGGCCTGTCCGGGGGTCTTCCACGAGGAACGAGCGTTCCGCCTCAGCCCGGCGTGCCGCAATCTCCCGGATTGACTTCTCCACCGCTGCGATTTCTTCCTCCAGTTGCCGTAGTTGGCGGGCGGAGGCATCCTCGAACACTTCCGCCAGCTCTTCCCGATAAGCGTCGATGATCGCCCGCAGATACTTCGGGGCATCCAAGGCATGGGAAGCTTTAAAGGTCAGTGCCAGAACATTACTCCCGATGTTCGATCCCGGTTCTTTTTCCCGCATGACCGAGAATCCCGCGCTCAAGAGGGCCAAGCGAGCGTGTTCCTGACTCGGCAAGGGGCGCTCGAAGGGACCGAGGCGTGGCAGATGTTTGTCTGCAGCCCGGCGCAAAATCCGTTCGGAGCGTAACAGGATCACCTGTCCTGCCACGTAATCCTCGACGAACTGCACCCGCACGTCGCTGGCGCCCCCTGACACCAACTCCGGTCGGTTCTTCAACACCATCAATTGAGCTGTGGATTGATACACCAGCGGGCGCTGGAAGTGGTAGATGATGCCGACCACAACACCGATCAGGACGCCGAGCACCAGCCAGGGCCAGCGCCGCAGCAGTCCGGCCACAAGGGACATCGTCGCGGAGTTTTCCAGGCCGCCGGTGCTCTCAGCCGTCCCTCTGGCCGCCGGTGGGGGGTCCAACAACGGGTGTGCCTCTGCCACGGCTGCTACCTCCCCTCCTCTCTTTTTGTCTATCCCGCGACTACTGCCGGACGCGCCTCACTTCCCATTGTGACTGTCTCAGGCCGCTTGCCAAGTCATCTTGCACGCTCCCCGGTCCCGAAAAGACCTGCTCAGCCGATCCGTCCGGCTGTTCCTGGGTGTTTTCCGGTTGATCTTTGGGCTTTATGGTAGAAATCCTGCAAGCCGAGCGTCAGGGCACCGAGGGTAGAAGTCCCGCACGCCGAGCGTTGGGGCACCAAAAGGGGGCAGGTGCCAGGTGTGAGGGAAGGGCGGAAATGAGGCGGCAGATATTTCGATCCACTTGGGTAGGATCAGGCTGATTCCTCTGCGGAAGCGGCCTGGCGCATCGCCTGCCATTGTTCGTAACTGATCAACACCTGGCGGGCATTGCTGCCGTTGTAGGGACCAACAATGCCATCTTCAGCCATGTAATCGATGAAGCGGGCGGCTTTGCCGTAACCGATGCCCAAGGCCCGTTGCAATAGCGACGTGCTGCCACGTTGTTCGCGCAGGACGATCTCCACGGCTTGTTCATAGAGCGGATCGCGTTCGCGAGCGCGGAGTCCACCCTCTGCCCCCTCAGCATTTTCGCGGCTTTCCCGCGTCCGCAAGTTGAGCAATTCACTGTCGTAATTCGGCGTATCCGTGGCAATATACTGCACCACCCGTTCGATCTCTTGATCCTCGATGAGCGCTCCTTGGGCGCGAAGTATGGTGCTAGTGCCGGGTTGCAGGAAGAGCATATCCCCCTGCCCCAAGAGACGTTCGGCTCCCTTCTCATCCAGGACGACAGCGCTGTCGGAGCGGCTCGCGACCTGGAAGCAGATGCGGGCCGGCAGGTTGGATTTGATCAGGCCCGTGACAACATCCACCGTAGGCTTTTGCGTAGCGAGGATCAGGTGAATCCCCGCTGCGCGGGACTTCTGAGCTAGCAGGATGATATTTCCTTCGATCTCCTTTTTCATTCGCAGGATCAGGTCGGCCACTTCGTCGATGACGATGACGATATAGGGCATGCGGCGGGGTACGGCGCGCCGCTCCTCCTCATCCGCGGGCTGCACTCGCCGGAGGATTTCCTCTTCTCCCAGTTCATTGAAAGCAGCGATATTGCGGACGCGTGCCCGGTGTAGCCATTCGTACCGTTCCTCCATTTTCTCGACCGCCCAGGCTAGAATTGCCTCGGCTTTCTTCTCGTCAGTGACCACCGGCGTCATCAGGTGCGGAATGCGGGCATAATCGCTCAACTCCACTTTCTTGGGGTCGATCAGGATCATGCGGCAATCTTGGGGCGAGCGGGTCAAAAGCAGGCTGACGATGAGGGTGTTGAGGCACACGGACTTGCCCGTTCCCGTTCGACCCGCGATGAGCAGATGGGGCATGGCTGCCAGATCGTAGGCCAAGGGACGGCCTTCGACATCCTTGCCTAAAAAGATGGGGAGCTTGTACCGGGCCACCTTAGGCGTTCCCGCCAGAGCCGCCACCACTTCCTTGAGCCGAACGGTCTGCCGTACTTCGTTCGGCACCTCGATTCCGACGGTATTGCGGCCCGGCAAAGGAGCTACCACCCGGACTGACGGTACCTTCAGGTTCAAAGCCAGGTCATCCGCCAAGGCTGTTACTTTGCTCAAGCGTAGACCTGTTTCCAGCGCCACTTCGTACTGGGTGATGACCGGTCCGGTATGAATGCCGACCACTTTCACCGTGATGCCGAAATCTTGGCAGGTTTTCTCCAGCAAAGCGGCCATTTCTCGCAGCTTCTGCTCCTGCTCTTCCACCGAAAACGGTTCCGGATCACGCAGCAAACTCAACGGGGGAAAGGAATATCCCTCGGCATCCGCCACGGGGGAAGTGAGGGGAGGCACTGGAGAAGGCATTGCGGAATCGTTGGCCAAAGCCGGTGGGGAAGCTGCAATGGGGATGGTGTGGTCTGCGGTCGCATCAGCCGCGGGTGCTGGATGGCTGCGAGGTGCAGCCGAGTTGCTGCCAGAGGAGGTCGGAGGAGTGGCCGCAGACCGACGTCCAAACAATTGCACGAGCCACCGGCCCAGGGAAAGAAGGGCCAGGAGCAGCTTTTCGTTAATGTCAGCAAAGCGTTCGTTGAGCCACAGCAGCGCCCGGGCCACCGTGCAGATCATCCACCAGATGGTGCGAGCTAGACGGCGAAGCCAGCGGTCCGCCGCCAGGAGCAGGCCCAGAAAGGCCGTAGCGAAGGCCGCCAGATGCAGGGGCAGCCACTCCCCGTGGCCAACATCTTCTGCGATAAAGCGGAGGTATGCTCCCACGCTTCCGCCTGGCCCGGCAAGACTGGTATGCGGGAGAAAGTCCAGGTGAACATCGATGAGCACAGCCGCGACCACGGTCAACAGCGTCCAACCGAGAAGGGCGCCCAGCACGCGCGGCCAGCAGCGCCGCATCACCAACCGGATGCCCACCACCGCCCACCCCCACCACAACAGCAGAGCGGCCCAACCCAGGGTTTCGACCGCTCCGCAATCCCTAGCCCACCATGGCTTGCTACCTCCCGGCACATTGGCCAGCCGCAAGACCGTCCCGGCGGTTCCTATTCCGCCGGCCAGCCACCACATCCAGGCCAGAACATCCAGGGAAAAACGGCGTTCCCGCGTTTCTTTCCGTCTGGTCATTCTCGTGATCCGTATTCCGTTCCCCTCCAGTAGCCGATCCGTCTTGATGTGTGCTATTTGCCATCGTGCGTGGCAAAGCGAGGCACGGCTTCCAGCTCTCCAAATCCTCTATGGGACCATTTTCTCATTCCGGGACCATTTCCCATAGAAGTGAAGGCGAGGAGGGGTTCGTTGTATCCCCAGGCAGCGCTGGCAAGATCGCTACAATGGATACGAATGTTGCCCACGGAAAGGTTTATGCTCCACGTAGCCCTATATGAACCGGAGATTCCGCCGAATACCGGCAACATCGCTCGCCTCTGTGCCGCCACGGGCAGCCGCCTCCATTTGATCGGCCGGCTCGGCTTCCGCTTGCACGACCGAGCATTGAAGCGCGCCGGACTGGATTACTGGCCGGCTGTGGATTGGGTGCACCATTTGCATTTTGCCGACTTCGAGGCCGCCTGGCGCCATACGGCTTCCCCTTCTTCCTGGCGTCCGCCCCGCCTTTGGGTCGTGGAAACTCCCGCTCCGCGACTCTACACCCAGGCCGAATTTGCCGACGGCGATTGCCTGCTCTTCGGGAATGAATCCCAAGGACTGCCGGCGTCCTTGCGACAACGCTTCGCCGACTCTCTCATCGGGATTCCCATGCCCTCCGGCCGGGTCCGCAGTTTGAATCTGGCCACCGCCGTCGCCATCGTCTTGTATGACGCCCTTCGCCGCATCCACCGCTGGTAGCCCGGCCAGTTCCGAGATCGGCGCGGCCTGCCATCACTCAAACCATTCCTCACATTCGTCACGATCGGAATCGCCCGGAGCACGAATCGTTCCTTTCCAAGCCTGACATGCGGCGCGGCTGTTCCCACTTGCCGAAAATCAAGCATGCCCTGCTGCCGCTCTGGGATGGCGTGCATCTGCCGTCCCAAGGGGTAGAGGATCGAATACCCGCTGTAGCAATCTGCCCGTATGAACCAAGAGACCATTCCCTGTCCGACATCCGAGCAGCTTTGGTCCCTGGTCCATCAATTCCTCTGCCAGCAGGCAATCCTCGAACCGGCCCAAGCCCCCCTGCAGGCGGAATTGCTCTATCGGCGGGGCCGTCCCTGCGGCGTTCTGTTTCACATTGACGGACCGAGGCAGATCCGGCCCAGTGCTATCTGGGTCGCTGGAGAACAGCGGCTCATTCTGTATGATTCTCACGGCCACCGCACACGGGAAGTGCGTCTACAACCAGCGCCTCCCGAAGCGGTCCTTGCGGCTTTGGCGGAGCAACCCCTATTGGCTTCCCCTGCAAATCGGCGTGCCGCTTGAGCAAGTTCTTGTGGGAATAGAAGGCATTCTGCGACACACGGGCTATTACCCGCTCGGCAGATGGCGCCCAGACCTAGGGCGGATGGCGCCCGCTCCTAGGATCACGGCCGGCCTTTGAGAAAGACCGCTCCTAGAGGCGGCAGGTTCAAGGCTACGGAATAAGGCCGGCCATGCATGGGGACAAACTCGGCGTACACGCCGCCCCGATTACCGACATTGCTCCCGCCGTAACAAGCCGCATCCGTATTGAGCAGTTCCGTCCAAAATCCGGGACCGGGAACACCAATGCGATAACCCCAGCGAGGCACGGGAGTCCAGTTGAAGACCGCAACGATAATATCCTCGCAACTCTTCCCCCGGCGTAAGAAGCTGATCACACTCGCAGCGGCATCCGCACAGTCGATCCATTCGAAGCCGTTGGGGTGATTATCCCATTCGTGGAGTGCTGGCTCCGTGCGGTACAAACGGTTCAAGTCCCGCACCAGGTCCTGCACCCCTCGATGCGGGGCGTACTGCAACAAATGCCAGTCGATGCTCTCATCCACCCGCCATTCACGCCGCTGGGCAATCTCCCCTCCCATGAACAGCAGCTTTTTCCCCGTCATGGCCCACTGGTAGGCAAACAGCAGCCGTAAACCCGCGAACTTCTGCCACTCATCCCCGAAGCACTTATCCCACAGCGGCCCTTTCCCGTGAACCACTTCATCATGGGACAACGGCAGGACAAAGTTCTCGTGATAGGCATATAGCATGCGGAAGGTCAGATCATTCTGGTGATATTTGCGGTGGATCGGATCGCGGCTGACATAGCGCAAGGTGTCATGCATCCAGCCCATATCCCACTTGAAGCCAAAACCTAACCCTCCCACGTAAGTCGGACGAGACACCATCGGCCAGGCCGTGGACTCTTCCGCATAGGTCTGAACGTCCGGATAATGGCGGTAAACCTCCTCATTGAATCGGCGGAGAAAATGGATCGCCTCGATGTTCTCTTTGCCGCCGTACTGGTTGGGCACCCACTCCCCCTCGCGGCGGGAATAGTCCAGGTACAGCATGGAAGCAACCGCATCCACCCGCAGACCATCGACATGGTACTTGTCCAGCCAGAACAGGGCGCTGGAAAGCAGGAAACTACGCACCTCGTGCCGCCCGTAGTTGAAAATGTAGCTTCCCCAGTCGGGGTGGTAGCCCTGCCGCGGATCCACATGTTCGTACAAGGCCGTCCCATCAAAGCGGCCCAAGGCCCAGTCATCCGTGGCAAAGTGTGAAGGAACCCAATCCAGGATCACGCCGATCTCATGCTGATGGAGCACATCGACCAGATACATGAAGTCCTGCGGCGTACCGTAGCGGCTGGTCGGAGCAAAGTAACCCGTCACCTGGTAGCCCCAGGAAGCGAAAAACGGATGTTCCGTCACCGGCAGGAATTCGACATGGGTAAAGCCTAAATCGCGGCAGTAACGGGCCAGTTTTTCCCCCAACTCCCGATAGTTCAGGGAATGATACGGCGGATCCGCTTGCCGCATCCAGGACCCCAGATGCACCTCGTAGATGCTGATGGGCGCATCGTGGGCATTGCGAGCACGGCGGTTCTTCATCCAGGACTCGTCGTGCCATTGATAGTGCAAATCCCAGGTGACGGAGGCGGTTTTCGGAGGCACCTCACAGGTAAAGGCAAACGGGTCGGCTTTGTCTGCCGCAAAGCCCCCCGGTGCAGCCACGTGGTACTTATAACACTGCCCCGCCACTACACCGGGGACAAATCCCGCCCAAATACCGCTGGAACCGACCGGACGCAAGGGATTACGGCCTCGATCCCAGCCGTTGAAATCCCCAATCACAGAGACGTAATCCGCATTCGGCGCCCAGACCGCAAAATGATACCCCGGCACCCCTCCCTGCACTGCTGGATGCGCTCCCATCTTCTCGTACAAACGCAGATGGCTCCCCTCGTTGAACAGATATAAATCCTGCGGTCCAAACCACTCCGTCCCACTCGCCACGGTGCTGGGGGGATGTGCTTCCGTACCAAAGGGAACATATCGACCAGGCGGCACTGCTTTGTCAGTCAACGGTGTTAGCCCTCGATGGGAATGCGCCATGGACCCTTTCCGCCGGCAACGATCCGGCAAACTCTTCCATTTTTACCATTAGGGAATAGCGGTGGTGGTGGAAGAGAAAGACCAAAAACACCGCGGTTCTACCAGCGGCTCCTATCGGCACCATCGCTACCACCGGAGGTAAGCGACCCTCCTGTACCACGGACATGCCCTACCAAGAAGGCAACAAAGGAACATCCCGCGAATTTCTGCCAGAAACTGTCCTCTACCGATTGGATATCCACTGATAGGACACACTTTCAGCTTGACTCCGCAATCCTCGGTCCTGCTCTGCGGTCCTTGCTGGCACGTCAGACTTGTGGCTGTTTTGGGAGGACCAAGGCTGCAAGTTCTGCCCTCTTGAGGCACAGCGGGAAACGGCTCAGGCAGTCGCTTTAGCCTCCGGAGCGGGGAGGAGGCTCAGAGCCTCCCAGACTTGGCGAAGGGTGGCGTGCACTTGGCGAAGAGGGAGCGGCTGATCGCCATAGACAACCCGTGCATGCAGGAGTGCAAATTGCCGCAATACTTCGGCGGCTTCTGGCACCTGCTGCTCCAATTGGGCGAGAAACTCCCAGGCCGTCTGGCTTTCCGCACGGGGACAGCCCTGCTCATAGGCCCAGGCTTCCCAGGCCAGCAAGGTGTAATCGACGATTTCCTGTAAGTCCCGTTCATCCGCGGAGCCATCCTCGTAGGGGTTGGAAAAACTCGTCCAAGGAGGTGGACGGCGCGGGAGCATCAGTGCTATTGCCCCCTCCTCCTGACCAGAACATTGGCTGTCCGACCCCCACCATAACCACCAGCGCGCCCACCACTGCTGCAAGGTCGCCAGCAATCGATTGGCCCAAGCGGTGAACGGAGCCAGGCCGCGCAGTACGCCCAGCAGGATCACCCCAATCACCACCACGGCCACGAGTGCAAAGATTAGCCACCGAGCGATCCCTGCCAGACGGGCCAGAGGAGCCGAGAAATTCGAGAGCGCATCGGGAGTCGAGGCCGCCCCTTTCTCTGCATCACCATCTGCCCCCCTTCGCTGTTCGCCAGAAACAGGAATACCCTCTCGCTTATCGGAAGGGCGGGGCCGTTCGCCCTGGTTTTCCTCCCGTTTCGACTCGCTGGTGGTATCCGAGGTCAAGGTCTTTCCGCCGGCTGATCGTTTCTGATCCGAACCCGACTTGGCGGAAGACGACTGGTTCGTACTGGACGATTTCCCTGCCGCTGCGGAACCATTCTCGGAGTTCCACGCTGCGGTCCCTTTGTCAGAACGTGGGGAGGAAACTTGCCCGTCCCCGTACTTGATCTGGCGGCCGGCCGCTCCGTCCCCGCGACCAGCAGAGTCCTTGAGCACAGCATAGCGTGAAGCCTCACGGGTGTGGCTGCCCACCCGTTGCCAGCCGAACCAGGGAGTCTCCGAATGAGGACGCGGCAGGAAGGCTCCGATGACCAGAAAGGCGAGAATCAATCCGCCGGCGAGTAGGAGCCAGCCGCTGGACAGGGCCAAAGGAATCCGAGCCTGACGTTGACGGAGATAGCGGCGCAAGCCGAGCAAACTCGTCGTGGCCAGCAAGCTCAAGGCGCTGCCGGTAAAGACGGCCATCTGCCAGAAGGTGGCCCGGCGCCGGTCGCTGTCTGCCGGATCGATCAAAGATTGCCCCAGAGCAAACACCGGCAGAGCTACCAGAAAACAGTAAAGAACCCACACCCCAGGCGTATGGGGGCGCTTCTGCTGTTGCTCGCGATGTTTCTGGTACGCCTCGATCCAGGCCCAGAGGCGGGAATCGCCTGCCGCTGGACGGCGGCGGCGTTTGGGTGGGGATGAGAGGCGATCCACCGTGATCCCGTCCGGGTCATTCTCCTGCGCTGCCGGCTTGGTCCGCGGGATGGGTGCTCCTGCCGAAGTGGCGGCAACGGCAGAAGAGGGATTCTCTGAGCCGTCGGCTTCCCAACCGGCGGCGGCCAGAATCCCACGGCCCGAACCGCGCTGCCGCTCGTCCAGATGTGTGCAATCCCAAGTCAGCTTGTGGGCACACCACCAAATCAGCAGCAGTAATCCGAAATGGATCAATCCCCGTCCCATTGCTGAAGAGGACGCGTGTGAGGACTGCACATAGGCTTGTAGGGCTAGCCAAGTGACCACCCCTAAAGCCAACGCATAGAGACCGGCTCGTCCGGCACCAAACTCAATGGAAATGCGGGCGATCAGCACCGCCGCTACCACGAAGAAAAACAAGGTGTACAGCAGCCGCTCCGTGTATTCTCCCTCGTACAGCACCTCGACCAGAAAAAAGACAAAGCTGCCGACCATGAGCATGATCAGCACCGGACTCAGGGCCGTGATGAGATAATCCGTCGCTGTAGGTTCCTGGCGCTTGGAAGCCATACCAGCACAGCCCCTTTAGCAAAGGGTATGATCACCCCCGTCTCGATGACTTTCTTCGTCCCTGCCCTTCGCGAGAAACGCGGCTTACCTTCGGTTGTTGCTTCTCCGGAGTCCGCCTTCCATCAGTGCCTTCATTTCCCCGGAGCGTTTGCGCTAGGTGTTCATTTCCCTGCGCCCTTGCACTCGAGGCAGTACCATTGTACCCTCACTATAGCTGAAGCTCGCTCCGAGAGCAGTAGGATCACGCCCGCACCCACCGGCCCGCCGTAGCTCACTCCTTACATCTAACTGTCCTGCTCGCGATCGACCGCAAATTGCTGTTGGCAGGTGTCCCATGAGTAGCACTCCTCACTTGTCCCACCGTCGATTTCACGGGAACAGGACCTCCTGGACGAGGCCGTCCTGGAAGATCCGCGTGGGGATAGGCATCCTCGCTGGCCTGTATCTGCTCGGCGGAAGCCTCACCGAGGTGAAACGGGGAGACAGCGTTCAAGCTGCGGACGAACCGCGCCCGCCTGCCGCCACTTCAGCAGCTTCTGCAAATGCTCCATCTTTGTCCCAAGGACCGGTGGACGCGGAGTATTTTGAAAAGAAGGTGCGGCCCATCCTCGTCGAGCGCTGCCAGAAATGCCACAACAGCCAGAAGGCTAAGGGGGGATTGCAACTCGACAGCCGCGCCGGTTTCCTGCGCGGGGGCGACAGTGGCCCCGCCCTCAACCTCCTGCCCCAGGTGTTGCAATACGAAGGCGACATCCGCATGCCGCCCCAGGGGAAGCTGCCCCAGACCGAGCTGGACATCTTGCTGCGCTGGTTGGCCGCAGGCGCCCCTTGGCCCCAGGATAGGAATCCTTCCACCACTCCGTCTCCCTCGACTCCTCACCCCCAAACCCCAGCCCGGCTCCACTGGGCCTTTCAGCCGCTCCAACGTCCGACTGTACCCTCTATCCCTGCGGGGACGCCGATCCAGAATCCCATCGACGCCTTTGTGCTAGCTCGCTTGCAGGCGGTCGGGTTGAATCTGGCCCCGGAAGCGGATAAAGCCACCTTGCTCCGCCGCGTGTATTTCGACTTGATCGGCTTGCCTCCCTCCCCGGAAGAGTTGGACGCCTTTCTGAACGATGCGCATCCCGATGCTTATGACCGCGTCGTGGACCGTCTGCTAGCTAGCCCGCACTACGGGGAACGCTGGGCCAGACACTGGCTGGACCTGGTCCGGTATGCCGAAACCTATGGCCACGAGTTCGACTTCGACATTCCTGAAGCCTGGCGCTACCGAGACTATGTCATACGGGCTTTTAATGCCGATCTACCCTATGACCGCTTTCTGCAGGAACAGATCGCTGGCGATCTCCTGGACGACCCGCGCTATGACCCGCAAACGGGAAGCAACGAGTCTCTGCTCGCCACGGCTTTCTGGTGGCTAGGGGATGCCGTCCATTCGCCGGTCGATTCCCGTATGGACTTCGCGGATCGGATTGACAATCAGATCGACGTATTCGGCAAGGCCATCCTCGGCCTAACACTCGGCTGCGCTCGCTGCCATGACCACAAATTCGATCCCATTCCCAGCCGCGATTACTACGCCCTCTTCGGGATTCTCGCCAGCTCCCGCTTTCACTACGGGGACATCGGCGATCCCCGCCCCTTGGAGCGGCTCCTTGATGAATTAACGCGATCTCGTCCGCAGGCATATTCGACAGCGGCGGAATCGAGAGGTTCTGGGGGAGACATCATCCCCCCGCCACGTCCGGGGAGTGCCTGGCGTCTGGGAGCGAAAGCCTGGGAACATTTCGGGGCGGACTGGCGGCAACGCTGGGATGCCACCGGTTTGGGACTGCGTCCTACCGGCGGAGAGGGATTCCCTCACAGCGGTCAAGAGGCCGAGGCGTTATCAGCGGCACTGCGCTCCCCGACCTTCATGATCGAGCATCGTTATCTCGTGCTGCGAGTGGCGGGCCGGCAAGCTCAGGCCCGTTTGATCCTCAACGGCTTGCAGTTGATCCGCGACCCCATTTACGGCGGTCTAGCCAAACAGATCGACCACGGCGAAGAGTTCCGCTGGCTGGTATTCGACCTGCATCTCTGGCCTGGACAACCGGCTTATGTCGAACTGCTGGACAATGGCCCCGGTTACTTCGCCATCCGCGAAGCCTGGTTTGCAGACACCCTACCACCCGCGGAAACCGGCGAGAGCGTCCCGCGTCCTCCGTCCGCTGCACTGGAAAAGGACCCGCATCGCCACCGGTGTTTGGAAGTGCTGGAAACCGCTTGCCGCAATCGCCCGCGTGCTCCCGTGATGCGGGATGGTCCCGGACGCAATGAGCGCTTGTTCATCAGAGGAAACCCGCGGCAACTCGGCCCGGAAGTCCCCCGCGGCTTTCTGTCCTTGTTCCCGGCCCCTCCCGTTACCTCTTCCGGCAGCGGGCGGCGCGAACTGGCCGATGCTGTGCTCGGTCCCGCTCGCCCCTTGGTCGCACGGGTCTTCGTCAACCGCCTCTGGCAACACCATTTTGGCCGGGGATTGGTCGCTACTCCCGATGACTTCGGCGCTCATGGCGAAGCACCCACCCATCCCGAACTGCTGGACTGGCTCGCCGAGGAGTTCATCACCTCCGGCTGGTCCATCAAGCACATGCACCGCCTGATCGTGCGATCCCGAACTTACCGGCAGGCCAGTCAGCTTCCAACCGCTCAGGCGGAACTAGCCCGGCGTGTGGACCCGGACAATCGCCTCCTGCACCGCCAGAATCTCCGACGCTTGGAAGCGGAAATCCTGCGGGACGCCGTCCTGGCTGTATCCGGCCGTCTGGATCGCCGCTTGGGAGGTCCGTCGGTGCTACCTTACCTCAGTGAGCAGCAGGTCGGGCGCGGTCGGCCGCCTTCTGGACCACTCGATGGCCATGGGCGCCGCAGCATCTATCTCGCGGTGCGCCGTAATTTCCTCCCCGCACTTTTCACCGCCTTCGACTATCCCCCGCCGTTTACCACCGTGGGCCGCCGCAGTGTCTCCAACGTCCCCACGCAGGCCCTCGTGCTGTGGAACAATCCCTTCTTCCACGAGCAAGCCCGCTATTGGGCCGAACGGCTGCACCGCGAACAACCCCAGGCTTCGCTGGAACAACGCCTGCAACAGATGTACCTGGCTGCCTTCGCCCGCCGTCCCGATCCAGAGGAAGTGCAAGCTGCCCGCCACTTCCTCCAGCAATTCCCGCCCACAGAATCCCTCACCGCTTGGACCGAATTAGCCCATGTGCTATTCAACAGCAAGGAGTTCCTCTTTATCCCGTGAACAATGGGTTTTCTCTCAACAGCGAGTCTGGGGAGGAAGGAAACCACGGTAGCCCGGCTCAACCTCCTTCGACATGCCGTTGAAATGCCCTTGGCTAGCTTAGGCTTCCTAATCACACTATGGCTTGGCTTCCCGAAAATACAAAGGAGGGAGGGTTGGTATTTCCCCCCCTCCCCTATCAAGCCGTGAATGGAATCGACGATTGCCGCTGGGAAGGACCTATCTTCCTCCCGGATTGAGGGTCCCATTTACTTTTTGGCGGCTACCTTCTGGAAGTACTCCTTGGAGGCTTTGACATCCGGCTTGATGGTCGGTTGCCCTTTCTTCCATTCCGCCGGGCAAACTTCGCCATGCTGCTCGTAGAACTGCAAGGCATCGAGCACGCGTAAGGTTTCATCCACACTGCGTCCCAACGGCAGATCGTGAATGGTGATGGCCCGGATGATCCCTTGCTTGTCGATGATGAATGTGCCGCGGAGAGCCACCCCGCTGTCGAGCAGCACGCCGTAGTCGCTGCTGATCTTCTTGGTCAGATCGGAAATCAGCGGATACTTCAGGCCACCCAGTCCGCCTTCCTCACGCGGCGTCCGAATCCAGGCCAAGTGGGAAAACTGGCTGTCGATCGAGCAGCCCAGCACCTCGGCCCCCCGCGCGTGAAACTCTCCCAGTCGGTCATTGAAGGCGATGATCTCCGTCGGGCAAACGAACGTGAAATCCAACGGATAGAAAAAGAGCACCACGTACTTACCCCGATAGTCCGACAGCTTGATCGTCTTGAACTCCTCATTGACGACCGCCGTTGCGGTAAAATCCGGGGCTTCTTTTTGCACTTGGGCTGGCATCGTTGTTTCTCCTCTCTGGATATGAGCGGGACACACATCTCAGCCGACACCACATCGGCCTCGCAGAACATGTTTAGGAAGAACTTCCGCTCTTTGCCACGGGGTCCTGCCAAGGCAGGGAATCGGTTTTGCCAATGCCGACCGTCAGTGTGGCATCACATGTTCCGTGGAACTGGAAAAGTTCCTTCTCAGCCAGTGAGAGACAGATCCTGGCCGCAGCGGAGGAGAAAACCACATGGGTATGAAGTAGCGCAGACGTTGGATGGGATAGTTACAGCTTGGAGAAGCTGAAGCCGTGGGATTCAGCGCTTCCGGCGCCGGCGACGCCGCCAACTTGCCACGGTGAGTCCCCCCAGGGCCACCATCCAAATCGAACCCGGTTCAGGTGTGGCTACGGGACCAGGATTGCCTTCCAGAGGGGGGCGAGGACCTGGCATCCCTCCGATCGGCGGAGGAGAGCCGCCATCCTCGTTACCGTCCTCTCCCCAGGGGGGAGAAGGTGGTGGGGCATTGTGCGGAGGCGGTTCCGGTTCACCTCCGTTGTCAGCGTTATCGGGATTGCTACCCCCACCGCCTGAACCACCCCCTGCACCACCGTTCGTTCCTCCGCCCTGCCCTCCACTATCTGGACCCAGACCAATGACCCACCATCCCCCATCCGGTACGGTGACTTGACCCGAACCGAGCGGATTGCCGTGGGGATCGCTGACATCGACGGTGACTACACGAGAACCGTTGGAAGTTGGGGGAGATAAACCCACACTAACGCGGGGAGCATCGGACGGCACGGGTAAGCCTGTCTGCGGTGCTCCGGAAGCCTGCTGACCGCCGGCAAATCGCGGTAGGGCGCTCGCTGGAAACGAAGAACCACCCACACTCCCATTGCTAGCAGTTAGTGTGGCGTAGCCATCCTGCACGGGCAGGAGTACCGGCGTCCCCAGGGGTGAAAATACGGTGGTTCCACCTCCTGTCACCGCCTGAGCAGTGAACCCCCCGTTGAGATTGACAATCGCCAGCGGCGGACCATGCTGGGTATCAAACCAGAACTCATTGTAATCTGACGGGACCCCGGCTCCGGCCAGCCCCGCTGCTAGAGTCACCCAAAAGCCCTCGGCTCGTGCTACGGCTGTCCCTACCAGACAGGCCAGCACGGCTCCCCACACCCGTAACCCCAGGAACACCCCACGCATACATTCTTCCTTCCTGATGTGCGGGTCGTCATTCCTCCTGGCGGGTAGATCCCGCCACGCTTCGGCAAAGTAACCGAAAAACTTGAGAAAAAAAAGGCGAACTTGCCCTACCCCCTGAGGCAGTGGATTTTTCCCACCCCGATGCGAATTTTCCAGCAAAGATACGTAGCGGCGGCACCGACTGGTAAGTTTCCCAGGCTCTTGCCTCAGGCGAGGGTGGATTTGCAACTGCGATTAGGCAAGGAAACTACCAGTAAAGATAAGCATTACAAATATCAAATGATTATAGTATGACATCTATATGATATCATACAATATATCATTTCGGAATTGTTATTTGTGTTAATTCGATGGTCGTAGTCTCATCAGCATTGGGAACATAACTGTGAGACTTGACCAATCCGCCGGGGATTTCCGGACTAATCCAGATGGTGGAGAGCATCTCACCGGCTTCCGTTGAAGAGGTGTACTTGAAGAATCGGCAGCGATAAGTTTTTCCCAACACTTCGACATCTTCGGTTCCTTCCTTCTGGATACCCTGGGGTTTCCCCCAATCCTCCTTGCGGATGTTCGGGGGGAGCGGAATTCTCCGTGGATAGCGGAATGTCATCGGCTCGTTCTGCACTGTCTCGCCGTTGCTCCGCTCTGTTCGGGTTTGCTCTTCGATCACAAGGAATTCGTTTGTCTTGTCCAAAAGTTTGAGGGTGGTATGGGAGATGGTGGGTCGCGGAACCTTGGCATTTTGTGTGATTGTCCGACGTACAACGACAGTCCCCTTCGGGAAAACTTGCCATTGCTTATATGTGAGGTCCTCAACCATTTCCGCGGAGGAAGAGAGTAACACCAGGGCATCCTGGTCAGTAGTCCCGGAAGATGGATTCTTCTCGGAATCTCCGGATGCTGTCGGCGGCTGTTGTGCGGCGGGGCGAGAACATCCAGCCACACTGGTGACCAAAGTGACAATGGCTAGGCATGTGAGTAGCCGGAACTGCCCCCGGATGTTCGATCTGCATCGAAGGGAGAGAAACGCCATAGCTATCGGTTCCTCTTTCACTGCATTCTTCATCAGCCCGATGCTGTATGCGATCACAAAGGCGCCACTTCGCAAAACCTGATTGTCCCAAAAAAAGTCTCTTGTATAGTGACTTTATCCTGTCATTGTTTACGATGTCGTTCTGACTGTAAACAAGTTTAGCGCTTGCCCTTAGTCATGGCACGTGTCCGGTTGCCAGGGCTTTCCTCTTCGTCGATGGCTGCATCCTCAGCGCGCACCGCTGCCTTTTGCTCTTCCGTCAAAGGCTGGGTGTTGAGGGCGGGTTGTTTCGATCCACAACCCCCCAGCAAAACCACAAGGAAAACAACCGTTACACATTGTATTATCATTTTCATAGATTAGGACTCCGTAATACGATGAAAATCTATCCAAATTTTCTGTAAGATTCATGTGTAAAAATGTCAGGATGTTCCTGGGTGATCAAGGATACATCCTGACAATATGGACTGCAATGGTAACTTATTCTGGATTTACCAGGCGGTATTCCTCGAAATTAGAGGTCACTCATATTGATGACAATACCGTCATCGGCCCCGCAGGCAGCCATGAAGGTGAGCGGGTTGACGTCAAAGCGGATGAAGCGCACCGAGCCATCGGCGAAGACGGCATTGAGACCGCCGGTGTGATTCGAGCCGAAGTAACGGCGCCAAAGGTTGTTGCTACTAAAGGCAGGGTCATTAGTCGGCGGAGCGATCTGAGCCCAACTACCGGTGTAGGCGCGGTACATGAAGTTAGTGGGATCCTGGTCGTGTTTCGGTGGGAAATGCCAACGGATGTTGTCTTCATCCCAGCCGTTGTTATTCCAACGTTCATTATCGCCACCGTCTACGCCGTGGCGCCGAGCAGGAAGGGCTTTCTCGGCAGCAGCGATGGTGTTGCTCGTACCATCGACGATGTCCGCCATTCGCCGCTTGGCTCCACGGCCCGGCCAGACAATAAACCCTTTGCGACCCGGATAGTTTCCAAAGTTTTCTGTAGTCCGTTCATTGCGTGCAGGGCCAAATCCTAATGGCGGTGGAGGGGTGTCACCGGTCAGCTCGTGCATATCCCCTTGGAAGAGACCGGCGCATCCGGCGTAATCACACCGGCCAAAGCCCGCGCTGCCGTAACCTGTCGGTGCACGCCGCGAAGGGCAATAGTAAATCTTGATAAGCTGCCGGGCCACATCATCTTCCCCGCCATTGTTGGCCACATTTGGCCAGAAGGGGGGATCGTCGCGCCCCAAACGGAAGACGTTTTCCTGCTCGATGTAGGGCAGAATCCAATAGAACTGGTTCCAGCCTCGGCGGGTGGCCGCCCGGCAGCAGGTGGTGGTTTCATACCCTCCGGGGTCTTCATCGTACTTGAAGCCCGCGGGGTTGGGAGCACCGCCGGTAGTGATTGCCTGCGGATCCCCATCCAGTCCTCCCGGAGGGAAATAACCCATGGCGCTTTCATAGTTGTGGAACGCCAGGCCGATTTGCTTGAGGTGATTGGCACACTGCATACGCGCCGCGGCTTCTCGAACCTTCTGCACCGCGGGCAACAACAGCCCGATCAGAATCGCGATGATGGCGATCACCACCAACAGCTCGATGAGGGTGAACGCCCGGCTAGGACAGAACCTCCGCTGCATACGACAACCTCCCATGACGAGAAAAATCGGAGCGTGGAGAGCCAGTTCCCGCCCCTTGTCCCTTCCTAGACCAGTCGGGTATTTTTCCTCCAGGCAGGGAGAGAGCCGATTCCCCAATCCCGGCTGGTGCTAGGCCAGCGACAAAGGACGAGTCTTTCTCCACGCTTTTATGCCTAAGAACCGCCTTTGAAGTTCAGATGACTGCGATGTGCCATTTCGGCGAAACTTATTTTTACGCTGTGCGTAGTTTTCTTGAACGAACGATGAACCGCTCCGTAGTTCCGTGACTTGCAGGGAGACGTTACTCAGGGGAAATCGTCAAGATCAACACCGCTCGAGCCGGTGTCATATCATGCCATTATGAGCCGGACACCACTGTTGGAACGCGAGGAATATATCGAGCAAGCCTATTTTTTCCGCACCTTTCGGGAGCGGCTGGCAGATAATCTGCCGGCGCAGGAGATTCTCAGCCGGGTACACGAAGAGCTGCTCAGTTCCACACGGTTGCCGTGGGCGGTGCAATTCCTGGCGACGGAGATGAAGCACACCGGCCTTCTCAGCAATGGTTTCGCTCGCCTGCCGCATTATTTCACTCGCTTTCAAGCTTTCGTGATTCAACAGGCGGAGGAAGCCACTTCGCGCTTTCCTATCACCACAGCACTGTTGGTTTTGGAGCGGGAGGCCCATTACCGTGCTCAGCAGCCCACCGCCGCAGGGCTTTTTGTTTACCAATTCGAGACGATCGCTCGGAATCGGCTGGGATACCGAGAAGGTTTCGAGGCCATGGCAGAGGACCCGCTCTATGACAGCCACTGGCAAGAATTCATCCTGAGCCTGGGCAAACAGATGGGGGACATTGACTTCGCCGACCTGGTGTACCTGCGTTCGGAGTTATACGTGCAGGAGCAGCGCCGCCTTCAGGCTCATTATCAGCCGCCAGTGCCTGTCCTTTTCGGGGAGAAAGAAGGGAAGATCGCCAAGGCCAGCCGCGGCCGAGACCCCCTGTACCTGTTCGCCGCTTTACAACGGCAATTGGGCTATCCGGAAGTACCGCGCTCGCGGCAACGGGATGACGACAAGAGCCGCTGGGAACGCGTCGAGAACAAGTTGCGCGAACTGGAAATGCGCTTGAAACTGGCCGAAGCCGAGTTGCGCGGGTCGATCGACCTAAGCCAGTTCGGCAAGCCGGAATTGCTTCAGGACGATGACGAATAGACCGTGGGGGGACTCGCCCAATGATAAGAGCACATCGCATTATGCCGGGGTCGGTAGGTTTTCCCGGAAGGCTTGCAAGACCTCGTAGAGGTCCGAGGTGATGGCCACCTCGTCGTCCAGAAAGTCGCGCAGCCAGACGTAATTCATCCGTTGAGCTACCGCAAACAGAGGGAGGAGGTCCCCCAAGCGAACGCGGACTTCCGGTTCCGGGGCGGGGGTCGGTTCCTCAACAGGGGGGTTGTAAAGCTTGAGGCGTACAGCCATGCCTGTTCCTCCGTGGTGCTGGACCAGCGCCGCTTTTTCCGCTCCAGATGTCAGACTCATCCTCGCGGCGTCAGCCATTTCCATGTCTTTGCTTTCATCGGCTCTGGTAGCAAATCGAGTTGATGCCTAGATGGGCTTAGGGAACGCTCCCTGAAGCCATCTGCGGTAAAATGGACCGCATATGCCGGATATGGCGGCAGCATCAGCTCCAGGATCAGGCGGAGAGCAAGTATGGCGCTGACATTCGCAGTTCTTGGGAATGGGGCATGGGGCACGGCGATTGCAGTTCATTTGTCGCAACGTCCGGATTACCGGGTGAAGCTATGGGGCGCTCTGCCTGAAACGGTCGAGGAGATGCGCCGCTTACGGGAGAACGTTCCACTGTTGCCAGGCGTGCGGATCCCGGAGAGCGTCGTGCTGACCTCCGACCCCGCCGAGGCCGTGGAGGGAGCGGATTGCTGGATGTCGGCAATTCCCACAGCTTTCCTACGTGCTTCTTTGCAGCGGTTCGCCGGCCTGGCGTCCCAAGTGCCGATCGTGAGCCTGAGCAAGGGGCTGGAGAATGGCACATTCTACCGTCCAACGGAGGTGATCCGCGAGGTGCTGGGCGTGCAGCGATTGGCGGTGCTGAGTGGTCCGAGCCATGCGGAGGAAGTGGGGCGTGGGCTGCCCGCCGCGGTCGTTGCTGCTTCGGAGGAATTGGAATTGGCCCTGTGGGTCCAGCGGCACATCGGTACGGAACGCTTTCGGGTCTATACCAACAGCGATGTGGTCGGCGTGGAGCTATGCGGGGCGCTAAAGAATGTCATGGCCATAGCCGCGGGACTCTGCGACGGTCTGCAATTCGGCGACAATGCCAAGGCCGCCCTGGTGACCCGCGGGCTGGCAGAAATGACCCGCTTTGGCGTCGCTCATGGTGCGGATAGCCACACCTTCCACGGCCTGGCCGGATTGGGAGATTTGATCGTCACCTGCTACAGCGAGCACAGCCGCAATCGCCGGGTAGGCTTCCGCCTGGGACGAGGCGAACCACGCGAAGCTGTGCTGGCAGGTCCCCAGGTAGCAGAGGGGGTTTGGACCAGCCGCAGTGTGTACGAACGCGTCCAGCGGATCGGTCTGGAAACCCCCATCATGACAGGCGTGTACCGGATCGTGCACGAGGGGCAATCACCCTTGGATGCAGTGCGGGACCTTCTCCGCCGCCAGCCCGGAAATGAACGCTGGTGACCGAAACAGGAGCATTCTCCCTAACGGCCTTTCTGGTCACACCATCAACGGCTATCCGGCCCATTCCCGCCGCCAGGCCCAGTCCAGCGGCCTAGGATAAATACGATGTCAGACACGCTCCGGTTTCCAGCCACGGAGAGACTGCCGATGAACACGTTGGATGTGGCTTGCAAGGAGTGGGCGGTTGTGTGCCAGGCCTTGGCAGAAGGACGGCAATCGGTCCTGCTCCGCAAAGGGGGAATCGCGGAAGCCGGTGGCCAATTCCGACCCCAACACGAGGCTTTCCTACTCTATCCGACATACTTTCACGAACAGCGAGCGGGCATCATCCCGGAATGGCATGAACGCTTGGCCGCCGTGGAAGCGGAACGCCCTCCTGCCGGGATCATCCGCCTCACCCACTGGGTCCGGGTCCTCCGTGTCGAATATGTCCAGGACCTTGCCGCTGCCCTGGCCTTGCGCCCCCAGCATATCTGGACCGATGAGGTCGTGCGCCAGCGCTTCCACTATCGCGAGCCGGGATTATTCGTGCTCCATGTGGAAACCTATCCTTTACCCCAAGCGGTGGAACGGCTCGAACGCCCCGAATATGCCGGTTGCAAGAGCTGGGTTCATCTGGATCAGCCTGTGCCCTTGGCCGCCGCACCTCTGGAGCCATCGTCATGAGTGGACCAGCAGCAGGAAGCAATGACCGCCCGGTGGCCGTAGTCACGGGAAGCGGACGCCGGCGGATCGGCTATCACGTCGCCGCACGTTTGGCTCAGGAAGGCTTCGCCTTGCTGCTGCATTATCGCACCGCTGCCCAAGAAGCCACCCAGAATGCCCAGGAATTATCCCAGCAATACAGCGTGCCTGTCCTGACTGCCGCAGCCGACCTTACGGAAGAAAGCCAGGTACAGGAACTGGCCCGAACCACGCTCGAACAGTTCGGGCGCGTCGATGTCGCCGTCCACTGTGCGGCCATCTGGAAGCGCAAAAGTTTGGAAGAAACTACTGCTGCCGACGTCCGCGAGCATTTCGAGGTCAATCTCCTGAGCACCTTCCTGATCTGCCAAACTTTCGGATTGCAGATGGTCCGCCAAGAGCAAGGGGGCTGCCTGGTTACCATCGGCGACTGGGCCGACATCCGGCCCTATCCCGACTATGCCGCCTATTTTGCCAGCAAGGCCGCGATCCCAGGGCTGACCAGGACGATGGCGGTGGAGTTGGGGCGGCGCCATCCGCGGGTGCGGGTCAATGCCGTGCTCCCTGGTCCCGTAATGCTGCCGGAGGATCTGCCAGCAGAAGAGCGCCAAGCCGTCATCGCTGCAACGCTTCTGAAACGAGAAGGTAAGCCGGAACATGTCGCCCAAGCCGTGTGGCACTTCGTGCAGAATGATTACCTGACCGGCGTTTGCCTGCCGGTGGATGGGGGACGTTCGATCTACGCCGCGGGGTGGTGATGCAACCCTACGCGGCGTGTTGGCGGCTCTGCCTGGCTCGTTTTCCTCTGCTTCGGCGGATTATGGGGAATCCAGTGGCCCCGCGAGAGACTGTGCCACCTGGCAGAGGCGCTGGATTAGCATGTCCTCCTGGTAGGGAAAGACGGTGCGCAGGTCCAGCCAGAGGCATCCTTGCGCTCGCCGGGCGATCACTGGTGGCTCCCCCATCCGCAAACGGTAGGCCCATTCTTCCTCCGAGCCTTGATGGGGTCGGATTTGCAAGACGTAGGTGGGCAAAGCAATCTCCGGGAGAGAACCCCCGCCAGCATAGGCGGTCTGAGCCAATACCTGCATCGCGGCGGGGAAGGATCGGCTTTGCAGGCGTTCGAGAAGAGACTGACAGCGGGCTTGCAATTGCTCCGCGGGAGTCGTCAGGAGCCGTAGGACGGGAACATGGTTCAGGGCGAGGGCCGGATCCTCATAATGCTGGAGCGTGGCCGTCAAGGCCGCCAGGGTCATCTTGTCCGGCCGGACTGCTCGGAAAAAGGGGTCCCGCTCGATGCGTTCCAGCCATTCCTTTCGGCCGAGGATCAGTCCAGCCTGTGGACCGCCCAGGAGCTTGTCCCCGCTACACACGACTAAATCTGCCCCAGCGCGAATACTAGAGGAAAGTATCGGTTCGCCCGTCAATCCCCAGGGGGACAGATCGACCGCCAGGCCGCTGCCGATGTCGTCGATGACGGCCAGTTGCCGCCGGCGGGCCCACGAGACCAGGTCTTCCAGCGCTACAGTGCGAGTGAATCCCCGGAGGCGGTAATTGCTGGTGTGGATGCGCATGGCCGCCGCTGTCTGAGGGCCTGTTGCCCGTTCATAATCACTCAGGCGGGTGATGTTGGTCGTGCCAACCTCCCGGAGTGTCGCACCGCTGACAGCCATGATCTCCGGTATGCGGAAGCTGCCCCCGATTTCGATCAACTGGCCGCGGGAAACGAGAACTTCCTTGCCGCCTCCTGCCACGGCTCGCAGGACCAGAATGGTCGCCGCGGCGCAATTGTTGACGACGGTAGCCCACTCGGCCCCGCTGAGGCGGCACAAGGCCTGGCGGACATGCTCCTGGCGGTGCGACCGTTGGCCCCCGTGCAGGTCCAGCTCCAAGTTAACGTAGCTGCGGGCCGCTTCGTAAGCTGCCTGGGCCGCCGCTTCCGACAGAGGTGCGCGCCCGAGGTTAGTGTGCAGGACAATACCTGTGGCATTGATCACGGGCCGCAAGGAAGGTCCACACTGCCGCCTTAGGTGGAGCAGGGCCTGCTGGGCCAAATGAGCCGGGGCGAGTTCCTCGGTATCCAGCGTTTGCCCCGCCTGCAAACGTTGCCGCATCTCAGCCAGCACCTGTCGCACGGCTGCCGTCACTGCGGCTAGGCCATAGCTCTGCCGGGCCTCGACCAGCGCCGCTTCCTCGAGGACCCGTGACACTGCTGGCAAACGCCGCAAGGGATTGGTTTCGTTCATCACGGAATGGGTTTCGTTCATGCGCCTTTGTTCCCACGCGGGCCGACCCTTGCAAGTCGGATCCAACGCCTTTTCATTGCTGTCCAATCTAGCAATTCCGAGAGTCCGGCGGTAAGCCGCCGAGTTGGTCCCGGTATGCTTATAATGGCGTAGGATATGAACTCAGAACTATCCATAGGAACAGTCGATAGATGGAGGTACCGAGAGCATGCCGCTGGAATTGCACCAGTTGCGATACTTTGTCGCCGTGGCGGAGACCGGCAGCTTCACGCGGGCGGCGGAACGGGAAGGGATCACCCAGCCGACTTTGAGCGAACAGATTCTCCGCCTGGAGAGCAAGCAACACGGGGTCGGCCAGCGACTGTTCGATCGCCTCGGCAGAAAGGTCGTGCTGACAGAAGCCGGCCAGCGTCTGTTACAGTATGCCCACCAGATTCTGGCGGCGGTACAGGAAGCAGAGCGTACCGTCCAGGACTGCGGCGAACAGAGCCAATTGCGAGTGGGAGCCATCCCGACTATCGCTCCGTTTGTGTTGCCCGCGGTACTGGCTCGCTTCCGCCAACAACACCCCCTCGTTCAGGTTCAATTGCTGGAAGATGTCACCGAACGCCTCGTGGCAGCTTTACGCAACGGCGAACTGGATGTGGGAGTCATGGCCCTGCCCCTGCGAGATGACCATCTCCATGTGGAGCGGCTCTGGAGTGAACCGTTGGTCGCGGCCCTGCCAGCCCAGCACCGGCTCATCTCGCGCGACGCCCTGCGGTGGGCCGACTTGAAAGACGAACCCTTCATCCTGCTCGACGACGTACATTGCCTGGGGGATCAGGTTCTCAGTTTGTGCCGACAGGGAGGAGTGGAACCGAAGGTCGTGTGCCGCGGCGAGCAGATTGTCACTCTGCTCGCCCTGGTGGCTGCCGGTCAAGGAGTCACCATCGTACCCGAAATGGCTGCCGCCAGCAATTGGGGCCAGGGGTGTGTCTTCCGCTCATTGGTTCGCCCGGTTCCGCACCGGACTTTGTGCGCCGTTTGGCACAAGCATCGCTATCGCCCCGCTGTGCTGCGCCATTTCATCGCTTTGCTCCGCAAAGATTGAGGTGTCCCAAATTGAGGCGGTCGCCAGGAGACACATTGTCAGGCCGCCATGACGCTACCCCAACTGCCCGTTTCCTGCGGGCACCTCCTCTGGCTGCCGAAAAGGGAATCACAGGTCAGGAGGCAGCAGGAAACGCCGCAGAAAGGCCACGCCGGCACGGACGTCTTCGAGCCGCCGTTCTCCTTCCAGGCGTTCCACAGCCAGCACGCCGTCGTAGTTCATCACCTGCAAGGCCGCAGTGAGAGCCAGCCAATCGACTTCGCCGGCTCCCAAGGGAACCTCTTGCTGTCCGCGGGCCAATCCTGCGGGCCGAGCATCGCGGGCATGGACGTGTACTACCCAGCCGCTCAGCTTGGCTAACTCGGCTAACGGCTCATAACCATGCACCAGATAATTGGCGGGATCGAACGTTACTTTGAGCTGGCCGGTATCGAAGCGGCCCAGATAGCTCGTCACCGTGTCCGCAGCATCCCAACCCAACTCCAAAGCCAGGAAGACGCCATAGAGGTCGGCTCGTCGAGCCAGATCGCTCAAGGTTTCCCGCAAGGTTCGCCCGCGGGGGGAGTCTTCCTCCTGGGGTATTTTCGGGCAAGGCAGGACCACACGCCGGCAGTGCAGATCCGCTGCCAAGCGGATTACCTTGCCGATGTGGTCCATGCGGGCCTGTTGTCCCTCCGCCACATCCAAACCCCGCCGCAACGGAACATGTAACGCCGACAACTCTAACCCCAGACTGCGCAACAACTGCCCGAAATCCCGCCGGCCCGTCGCACTGAGAGCATCCGGAGCCAAAGCTTCCACGGCATCCACTTGGATGCCGCTCACCCCCAACCGAGCTGCCTCGTCGATCGCTTGCCGCAGCGGCAAACCCGTGGATTCAATCACCAATCCCAAACGCATGGCTTTCATCACCGTTCACCATCCTCCTCCGTCACCATCTTCACGACTGGCCATTCCCTGGCAAGCAGGACCGGCTGCATGCTTCCTTTGGATATTGTTCGCCCAGCCAAGGTGGCCACCTTCGGCCATCTCAGCCGGAAATGGGGTTTCTATTCCAACTGACCACGAACTCTGGCCGTTTCCTGGCCGTTGGTTTCCGCCGGCTCTTGTCTCCGACGTGACATATCCGGCGGCGGAAGAAACGGCTCCGATGGTGTGGCATCGTCATCGGCAGAAGTTCGATGCTCCAGCGAGTCATCAAGAAACCAGGAGAAAGGGCGGACCAGATGGCGAAAGTCGGACCGAGAAAGAAAGACGGTTTGCCAGCGCGTGCTGCGGGGCCGCATGTGCTGCCGGTAAGCGTAGACATCGACGCCACGCATCAGATAGCATTGGTCTCGGAAGCGGAACAGGTCAGGGGTGCCGGGGGGGAGAACCGCATGATCGGCCAGCGCGTAGACAAAGGCCAGGACGGGGCGGAAGCTAGGCCCCAGATGGGCCGCCCAGCTCGGCAAGGCTTCTAGATCACTGGCATGGCACCAGTTGGGCCATTCGGAGCGGGGGTGGTCCTGAGTGCCGCCAAAGCGCCGCCCTTTGACGTCGACGACCAGCCGCGCGCCCTCTGGCCCACCCTGGCCGAGGACTAGGAAATCCGGCGTCTTCAGCGGCCCGTTCGGGAACGGCTGGCGGTGGATTTCGGCCAACGGGAGAACCACGGCACCCCAGCGGCGTGCCCAAGCAGCGAAGGCCTGCTCGTAGAGATTGTTCCGCTTCATGCCGACTTGGCTCCCGCTCCATCGCATGGCGGCGAACGAAGCACAGCCTGGACAGCCTCGACCACCGCGGCGGCCGGTACCGTGGTTTCCACACGCCGGGAGAGGTCCTTGATCTTCCACAGGCCACGGGCGAACTCCTCGGAGCCAGCAATCAGGGCGCACCGCAGGCCGCGTTTTTCTGCGTAAGACAGTTGTTGACCAATCTTTTTCGCTTCAGGATAAACTTCGACCGCGACTCCCGCTGCACGCAACTGACGGGCCAGGCGCTGATAGTCCGCCAGGCGTTCCGCATCGAACTGCACGATCAGCACCTCCGCCGGTGTATGCCGCTGGTTCAATAACGGATGATGCAATTCTTCCAGCGCGGCCACAAGACGGTCCAAACCCAAGGAGGCGCCCACACCGGGTAGCACCTGCCGTGTGTATTTACCGGCCAAATTATCGTACCGCCCGCCGCTACAAATGCTGCCAATGCCCGGCAGATCCGTCAGAAAGGTTTCGTACACCGTACCTGTGTAATAATCCAACCCGCGGCAGATGCTCAGGTCGATGACGATCCGTTCCGGCGGCACTCCCACAGCATGAACCACTTCGAGCAACTCTCGCAGGCGGCGTAAACCCTCTTGGGCTAGAGGGGGCACGGGAGAGGCAAACTCGGCCTGCACGCGATCTAATAGCTCGGTGGAAGAACCGCGCAATTCCGCCAGTCGCAGAACTTGCTCGGCCTGAGCAGAACTCACCTGGGCCGCCCGTATCATCTCTTCCGCCACTTTGTCCCGCCCGATCTTGGGGAGCTTGTCTAGGGCGCGCAACAGCGGCACCGCCTGATCCTGCAAACCCTGCTGGGCCAACCAACCGTTGAGCAACAGGCGGCTATTGATGTGGATGGCGAAGCGTTGCACGTCCAAGGCCAGCAGCAGATCATGGATGACCAAAGCTACCTCGATATCCGCAGCATTCGACATCGTCCCGATGATGTCGAAGTCGCATTGCCAGAACTCCCGGTAGCGACCCTGTCCAGGTCGTTCCCCACGCCAGACCGGTCCCATGGCGTAGCGCTTGAAGGGCAGACCAAACTGATTCAGATACTGGGCTGCAAACCGAGCGAAGGGAACGGTCAGGTCGAACCGCAGTCCCATTTCCTCTTTTTCCCCTTTGGCACTGCGGACGCGGTAAATCAGCTTATCCGACTCTTCCCCTCCCTTACCCAAGAGGATGTCGAGGGCTTCACAGGCCGGAGTATCAATCGGCGTGTAGCCGTAGGAACGATAAACTTCACGGACCCGGCGCAAAATTTCCTCGCGGGCGAGCATCACCGAGGGCAGATAGTCGCGGAACCCCGACAAGGTCCGAGGCGGGATAACATCCGACACAGGTTTCTCTCCCCGTCTATTCCTGGGAAGTTCGAGGCGAGGCCTTCCTCCGTCTGGCATGTTGGCGTGAACGGCAACCTCGCCGCTAGCTTTGCCGGTTGTTTTACGACATGTTCCGCTTGCGGGCGCTCATCCGTTCCAGAAAGCGGCGTTCTTCTTCCGTCAGGGCCTCCTTTCCGCAGCGGGCGATTTTGTCCAGAAGTTCATCCATGCGAGCCTCGTCGCGGGCCAATTGTTCCTGTTCCCGTTTCCGTTGCCGGGCCTGTCGGGCTTCTCGCCAGCGCTGCCACCAACTTTTGCGCACGGTCTGCGGCTCGTTTTCCTCATCGAAGCGCAAGCTGGTATAACCCGCCGAAAAGTCGTAGCCAAAAGCACCCCGCGCCTCCGGCTCCCAGTACGCCAGGCGCCAAGCCTCAAAAAACATGAAGATCGACAAGGCCAGCAGCAGCGACTCATTGATGGCAATCGCCAGGATCAAAAACAACCCTCCCATCACAAAACCGCTGTAACCGGCAATCGTGGCCCCCTGCTCGTAATCACTCCGGGACCAAACGAAGCTCTGAAGCATCCGCCCGCCATCCAGGGGATAGGCCGGTATCAAGTTGAAGAGCAGCAGCAACCAACTGAGATAGAACGCGCGGTGTAGCCAAACAATCCAGGTCGGGGCTATGGCTCGCTCCATCTTCACGCGGGGAACCATCTCAAAATCGTGGAACATCCCCCGTTCCCAGGGCCGCAGGGGGGATTCCTCCATCGCGCCGTTTTCACTCGGATAGAACCGCAGGCCGTAGTGGCTGGTGTAGATACGTCCATCCCGGTAGCTCTTCAATTCAGCGACGAAGGGATTGGAAAAAGGATCCAGGTTGGGCCAGTAGCCTGCTGCCAGTATAACCAGAGCAATCACTAGACAGAGAATCGCATTGGCCAGCGGTCCGCCCGCTGCCGAGACCAGATGGGCGCGGGGATTCCACGGCACATCGACTGAGGCAAAGCCTCCCAGAGGCCAAAGCATCACCTCCCGTGCATCTCCGCCCACGGATCGGGCCGCGAACACATGGCCGTACTCATGAATCAAAACGATCACGAAGAGCAGAACACCCCAGAACAGCACCAGGTCGGTCCAAGCAATGGCCTGGGTTTCCGCCAAGGCCATGCGCAAGATCAAACCTATCACCACGAGGAGAAACAGAACATGGATCTTGATCCGAACTCCGAAGAGCCGGAATAGAGGAAGCCCCCACGTCAGCGGCTCGCGCATGCCATCCACCCTTTATCAGCACCCACGGACGGTACGCTTTCGTAGAGTTATCCTAGCCAACAGCATCGCAGACCGCAATCAAAGGTCGAGAGGGCTACCAGCCACCGCACGGCCAGCGGTTCGGCCAAGCCGGCTTCTGGGAACACCTGCGCTCTTCAGTTGCAAGTGCAATACCCTAGCCGGCCCGAAAACGACACTGAGACGAACCCCGAACGCCACCCCCAGGAGCATGCCGTGTCCCCAGAGCTGATCTCCCAGCGGCAGATCGTCTACACAGGCCGCAAAATCCAAGTCGCCACCGACCTGCTCACCACCGTTGACGGCCGACAGGTTCGCCGCGATGTAGTCATTCATCCTGGTGCGGTCGTGATCCTTCCTGTCCTCGATCGCCATCAGATCGTACTGCTGAAAAATTACCGCTTCATCGTTGAGGATACCCTTTGGGAAGTACCCGCGGGCACTTTGGAAAGCGGCGAGGAGCCTCAGCAAGCCGCGATTCGAGAACTCGCCGAGGAAACCGGCTACCAGGCAGCTCGCTGGCACTATCACGGCTTCGTTTATGCCTCACCTGGGGTGCTGACCGAGAAAATGCACCTGTTTTTCGCCCTCGACTTGACCCCTGGCCCAGCTCATCCCGAAGCGGATGAACACCTCCAGCCTGTGATCCTCTCCCTCCAAACCGCCTTGGAAATGATCCGCCGCGGTGACATCCGGGATGCCAAAACCGTCACCACCCTACTCCTGTGGGATCGCTTCTACGCAGATCAATTCTTGCCGCCATCCACCTCCTAATCGCCAAACTGTTTTCTCCCCTTGTTTCCTTTTCCAAACCCTGGCGTGGCTTCCAGCGGCCTAGTTTTTCCGGGAATTTTTTTTCAACCTCCGCCGCTCTTCCCATCAGACCCGGAATTATGACCTGGAATATCACTCCGGGACAGGCGGGATGGAGAAACCGAGACAGCAACGATTCCTCCTACCACTTACGAACAGAAGAATTAAGCAATTTGTCCTGGGAAGAGGGTAAACTGGGACATGTCTTCACCGAAGGCGTGTTCAGCGATACCTTTACTCATGCCCAATAATAGGAGCAACCCATGGGAATAGACACAGGCCGGACTTGGAAGCGGTTCCGCTGGCTGGGACTGCTCGTCATTCTTCTCGCCCTCATCCTCTCTCGATCCGAGCTATCCAGCTTGGAACCGACGACGAGGACCGAGACGGATCTGGTGCAGTGGGAAGTGGCCACTTTCGAGGCGGACATCACCATTCCCCTCGGACATCCCTGCATGGGTGGCGGAGTGGCCGATGCCAAGGAAATTGTCGATCCGCTGTGGGCGAAAGGTTTCGTCTTGCGGCCGGCCGGGGTTCGCCAAAAAGACGACGAACGCCTAGCCTCCGTTCCTGCGGGGAAATCGGCTTACTTTCCTTTGGTGGTCGTGGCGCTGGATTGGTGCCAATGCAACAATGATTCCTACGACCGTTGGCGGGAAGCTTTAGCCGAGGCTGCCGGGACGACGCGGGAACGCGTTTTTTTGGCCACCGTACATCAACACGATGCTCCCATTTGCGACCTGCGCGCCCAACAGTTACTGGATCAGGCCGGTAAGAAAGGCTGGCACTGCGATCCGCAATTCCACGAAACCGCGGTACAACGGACGGTTCGCGCTTTACGAACTGCCTTGGACAAACCCAAGCGCATCACGCACATCGGCTTAGGCCAGGCCAAAGTCGAGCGCATCGCCTCTAATCGCCGTGTCGTCTCTGCCGATGGGCGGATTAGCTGGAGCCGTGGCAGTAGAAGTGGCGACATTTTCAACGCCCCGGAAGGCGAAATTGACCCCTGGCTCAAGACCATCAGTTTTTGGGACGGCGATACGCCGATCCTGGCATGGAGTTGCTATGCCGTCCATCCCATGAGCTATTACGGCCAAGGGCAAGTCTCCGCGGACTTTCCCGGCCTAGCACGAGCACGGCGGCAACGGGACGATCCTCGCGTGTTCCAGATGTACTTCACCGGTTGTGCCGGAGATGTGACCGCGGGCAAATACAACACCGGCACTCCCGAAAACCGTCCCCAATTGGCCGAACGGCTCTACCAGGCCATGCTTGCCGCCTGGAAAAACACTCAGCGGTTCCCCTTGCAATCGGCGGATTTTCGCTCGGCCCCGCTTTACCTCCCGCCGCGCGATGAAGGGAAGTTTACCGTGGCGCAAATGCGGCGCATACTCGCGGACGAAAAGGCCACCCGTTGGCAGCGCATTTCCGCGGCGATGGGGCTGAGTTGGCGAGAACGTGTTGCTGCCGGCCGACCTATTGACGTACCCTGTTTGGACTTCAATCGCGGCCAAGCTCTTTTCCTCGTTTTGCCTGCAGAGGCGTTCGTCGGCTATCAACTCGCTGCTCAAAAACTCCGCCCCGATTCGTTCGTTATGGCCGTGGGCTTTGGCGACGGAGCGCCCGGCTACATCCCCACGGACCGCTGCTGGAAAGAAGGGTATAACGACGACTACTGCTGGGTGGCGCCGATGACGGATGCCATCCTTCTCGATGTGCTGCGGCAAGTCTTGAATGTTCCAGAAAGCGATGCCTCGAAAGTCCCACCGCCTCTGCTGGCCGAAAAAACTGCCTGGAACGCGCGCATTCCCCTCATTCGGCGTGAGGTGATTTATCAGGAACTTAGCCCGACGTTTCAATGGTTCCATCCACGAGCCGCGGCTATTCCTCCCACCGGTGATAGTCCCCATCCCACGGTCATTCTAACCTTACAGAAACACCTGGTAGCCAGTGATTACTACTCCGGCTTGTACGTGATGCGCTCGGAGGATTTGGGGCGTACTTGGCAAGGCCCCAAACCTGTCCCAGAGTTGGATTGGATACGACAGCCGGACGGCACCGTCCTGGCCATGTGCGACGTGACACCGGGCTATCATCCTCTTACGGGCAAAGTCATCGCCTTGGGCTGCTCAGTCTATTACGACTCCCAGGGCCGGCAGTTGCAAGACCGCCCGCGTTGCTCCCAGGTGGCTTATGCCGTCTACGATCCCAAAACCGACCGCTGGGCGCGCTGGCAAATCCTGGAACTGCCTCCGCTGGAGAAATTCCAGTTCCTGGCTCGCAACGGCTGCGGACAATGGGTCGTCGAAAACGATGGTTCCCTGCTGGTACCGATCTATTTCGCGCCTCGTGCGAACATGCCTTTCGCCGTCACGGTGCTGCGGTGCCGTTTCGATGGGCAGAAACTCATCTACCGCGAACACGGAGATGAACTCTTCCTCAACGAAGTTCGCGGCTTGAGCGAACCCTCGCTGATTCAGTGCGGCGGCATGTATTACCTCACCATTCGCCATGATCGCCGGGGTTACGTCACCCGGAGCAAGGACGGCTTGCATTGGGAACCGCTCCGCCCCTGGACATTCGACGACGGCTCCGAGTTGGGCAGCTACAACACCCAGCAGCATTGGGTCTGCCACGAGGGCGAGCTATACCTTGTTTACACCCGCCGGGGTGCTCAGAACGACCACATCCCTCGGCATCGGGCGCCACTTTGGATAGCTCGTGTGGATCGGGACAAGTTACAGGTTCTGCGGAGCACGGAGCAAGTGGTCCTGCCGGAACGCGGAGCCATGATGGGCAACTTCGGAGCGGCACCGGTTACCTCACGCGAATGGTGGATCACAGTTGGGGAGAATCTCTTGCCTCAACGCACCGCTAACCGAACTAAGCCCGATCCTCGCGGCGCCGACGGCAGCGTCCTCTTAGGACGACTAACTTGGCCGAAAAGCGAGCGCTAAGGCCGCGGGAAACTTGGCTCTTTGTGAACTGTCCGTAATAATATGCCTGATCCGCTATAGCGGGCCTTCATCAACAGCCACAATCCTTCGCGGCTTTGGGTCAAAGAGTGGGCCACACCTCCTTAGGGCTGTCTTGGCCCCCGTAGCTCAGTGGATAGAGCATCGGTTTCCTAAACCGAGGGTCGCAGGTTCGATCCCTGCCGGGGGTATTGTTCCCCCTTCGTGGGGGCCACAATCCTTGCTCGCTGGCTTCAAGATTCCCGGCAACCCGAGGTTCGGAATTTCTCAACGTTACACCGTTCGCAAACCAAAAAACTCATGTAGGCCATCGATGCGACTCGATATCGTGGAAACTCGACATCGAGAAAAATCTCCTAACTCCTCATTGGTTATGGGGATAAATCAGTTCCACACGCCCCCTGTGGTATCTCTGATAGTAGTTCGGGAGAAGCTGGTCGCTTCACGCACTCCCTCTCCCCCTCACTTACGAATGCGAACCGACAACGTGAGTCGGCCCCGGATTATGGTGGTGTGATGAGGTAGTCTCAAGAGACCGACACGGTCAGTGTCTGTAGTCTGTGAGAAACGACAAATCAAGCAACGGCAGATGGTCAAGCTGCCTCAATGCAGGGCCTAGAGATCAGAAAACTGTTAGGATGTAGCCGAACTTTGTGAGACATGCCAAGAGACCATTTCATAACCTCGTTTAACCCTCGCAAATTAGGAGTTTGCAGAGTGAAGCCTGCAATTTGGAAACAGTTTCTACCTCGTATTTATAGACAATTTCTGATGAACAAGACAGCCAATTGTATTTGCACCGGCATCTGATGTGTAGCAATCAGTTGTTGTTTCCACTAAATGTGGATCAACATCGCGCTCAATTCCAACGTTCTAGTGAAAGAAGCAGCCCGCGAGGTCTCCTCCCGCAGCGCGCACGGTGTTAATCCAGGTCATGAGAAGCAATCCACGACGAGTTTGTATTCAGCAAAAATTATCTGAACTATAAGAATTAGACGGACCTGAGAGATTTTGTGGCGAATCTACAGACCTGTTGCAATTCAATTCACGGGAAGGTCGCTCAACGTCAGCCAACCGGCTGCATCTATGTCCTGGGTTTTGTTAGCAAACTTGAGTGGGTGGCCGTTTTTTTGCGGGTTGGGAACGCGCAGCGCGAGCTTGTACAATCCAGGTTTCAACCCGGACAAATCAAGCGTTTCCGACCATAGGCGCGGGGCATCGCCGGGCAGTAGGCCTGTCAATTTGCCACTCGCGGGAATAGTTCTGACGGGTTTACCGCCTGTGAGTATTCCCCACTCCCCCTTCCACTGGTAATAGAACGGAGCCACTCCACGATTTTCGATTTCCAGTCGCACCACCAGCTTGCCATCGGGGAGCCTGCGGAGCGACACGCTACGGCAGTGAAACTCGTATCCCATTCGCCGCACGAGTTTCATAGCTCGCTGGATGCGGTTGGGATCCTGCTTTTTCTGGAACATGCCGCTGTCCATTAACCAACTGACATGGGTAGCTTCCACACACTGGAGGAAATCCTGAACTCGCTTGTCTCGAGGTTTCTCGTCGAACACGATCCCCCACGCTTCGGGGCGGATCTCCCCGCCAATGGGGTGAGTCTTCCACTTCTCTTCTGCACCCGCTGCCTTCAGGGCGGTCATGAAAAACCACTCGTCCCCTTTCCTGCCAGTGTGCAAGGTGGCCCAGGCAAACGAATCATCATGATATCCAAAGGGGCGATCCACATTCTTCGCCAAATCTGATCGAAATGATTTTTCACCGACAGGGTAACGGAAAAGTACCGGCGTAACCTTGAACACCGCCTCGTAAGCGTCCATGACTTCGAGTTGCACTGTTTTGGAGGCGAACAATTCGACCTTCGGGTAAGTATGCCATTCACCCCACAGTCCAAGAAGCCCGGCTGTGATAAAACCAATGCGTGGATCCCCATCGTATCTCTGGCCCAACGCCGTAACAAACGATCTCAATGACTTCCGCAAATTCCTATCTTCATAGTCGGGGGTCTCGACTAAGGCGGGTGCGTGCCCTGGCCCCTCGCTATACCACCACTTGTGGATTTTCAGACCATCTCGAATCAGGAAATCCGGAATCAGACCTTTTCTACCGGGATACTCCAAACAGATGCGAAAAACAGCCTGATGACCCCGACCGGCAATATCATTCAACATCTTCTCCAACGGCGCCCAATCAAACTCGTTGTATCCCTTTACGAGAGCCGAATATGGTAGATAATTGAACTCCATACTGTGTGGGAAATACTCACGGTAATCACCCTGATAAGGCACGAGGCCTTTGAGAGGGTTGTCCACGGGGGCAGGAGCATACTCAAGGAGACGACATTCCTGCTGTTTAGCCTCCGAGCTGAAGCCGCCCATGGCAACAAATCCAGCCATCATCCCCCAGGCAAGTGCCATCAACCAAAACACAATTCGGGAAATTCGCACCATCGTCTCCTCTGCCTCGATGTTTGTTATCACGGCTGCGTTCAACTCAATGACTTATCTTGTTCTAGAAATTGTTCCAGAACCCCAAACTCCACACCGTAAACTCTCATTTGCGAGGGCCGACCGAGATTATGAAATAGTTAGTCTCCAGGAAGATCGTACAATTTCACCTCTCGATAGTTCGATGTGTGTTTTATGGAATACAACCACTTCTGGGCACTAAGTGGTCCCAGCAACGATGCCCAAGATTACCAACACTCGGAAATCGCCGAAGTCCACAACGACCATTTCAGAACTCGGATGACACCCGGAAAACTGCCGTTTCAGACTGTCTCATGTTGTTCGGAAACAGACTCTACTAACTGCGTGAATCTGCTAGGCGTGGCGGATCAATGCGGTAAGCGGTGCCGTCAAATAGACCGTAACATAACAAGTAGCTATCGGGGATGCCAATGCTGGAGCGTGATGTCCACAGACTGGGGTCAATCAGATTAAGCTGGTCGTCTGCCAGAAGGTCGCCAATCCAACCTCAGCGGTACGTTAGTCGTCATCGCTAATGATGGGCGGCAGGTGGTGGGCAGATAAAGGATGGTTTGAATTCCAGACAACTCGCCAGTTAGCTTCCCCCGCAGCTTTCGGGAGTGCCGGATTGCACAAGTCCACGTCATCGAGAATCCAGTCTCCCGTAGGTACGATGACAGCGGTCCCTTTAGGTACTGAGATCATTTGGCGCGGACCAGCCGCGCTAGCAATTTCAGATTGTTCGGTCCCTCGACTTGGACGTAAGCGACCAGAACGTGGCCCTTTCGGCCTGCGCAAGCAAAACCCTGCATTTGGTATTTGTCGCCTACTCCGGCGATCAGGAAGCCGTATTTCTCAACGGCATCGTATTTGAGAGCATCTTCGGACAGTGGAAAACGGTCAGGCGGCATTTGCCAACCCCAGACCTTGATCTGCTTGACGCGCCCTTCCCGCAGGTCCGGACGATCCATTGTAAGGAGATAATTCCGTCCATCGAACGCCAACGTGAAGAGCGGTACAAGTCGTTTGGCAGTCGGCGCGGCAACTTGTCGCGGGCCGTCAACCACCTTGCCGGTTCTATCAAGGCGATACAAACGAAAGCCTGTATTCTGGCCGGCACTACCCAGCGGCACGGCGACAAGTGCACCGCCGGGGTCACATGCCAAGGCTGGCATCCGCTGCTCGGCGGGACCAAGATTCTGCGGGGGTCCTAGGGGACGGCCGCTTGTTGGATCGATGCTCAGGACAGCCGATCGAATCGCAATATTCATGGGGTTGCCATCTGCAATTAGGTATGCCACTAAAATGCGGTCTGGGGTAGCAGCAATCACCGGGTTATACGCGCTGGCCGTCTTGTCTCCCAGGCTTTTGCCAGGCTCGGTAATGAGCAAGGCGCGGTCCATGACCTTCCCTTCCGGGGAGATACGTGTTGCACAGAGCAGATAGCGAGGTCCATCTTGCCCGTAACTTTGCCAGACGACGTGATAATGGCCGCTCGCGAAAACCACAACGGGATGGCACTGATTATGGGCACCACCGGCCACGAGAAAACCATCCGGGTCTAGCACTTTCCCATCGGCGGACACACGGGCTGCGTACACATCGTAGTCCTTACCGTTGCGGTAGTCTTCCCACACTATCAGGAAGTTTTTGCCGTCCGACGCCACGGACGGTCGTTCCTGGTTGTCAGCCGCCGCACAGACCTTGATTCCTGCTGGATCGAGGGGTTTGCCGTCCGCATGGACGCGGGCGCACCAAATGTCCGCCTCCAAGGCGTTCGTGTTTCCTTCGCGCCACGCCACGAGCCAAAGTTGCGGTTCTTCGGCCCATGCTGCCCGAGGCCACATCTGACAACGGGGTGTTTCGAAGCGGGGCGTAATTTCGATCGCATCACTTACCGTAACTTCTGCACCGAGACCTCCCGATAAGATGGAGGCACTGCCCAGCAGTAGCATGCCTACGAGTCGTTTCATGAGGATACGCTCCCTTTTGCGACAGTTCGTTCTATTTCGCGGTTGGCCGGGTGTAATCGATGCCCGTAATCCGGTACATTCTCTGGTCGGAACCCCAATCGCCACCGCGGTAAACCTGATAGCTCGCACCACCTGGACCAATGCGCCAAAAGTGAAACCACCACGGCGTTTCTTTTGGATTGCTTCGGAGTACTTCCCGCCATTCCCCGTCGCTGCACAGGGTGGCACTACGCCCGTCGAGGATACGCCGTAATGTGGCTTCGTCGTGGGAACTGGTGAAGACGACGTTGGGCGGCTGATAACGGGCCTCGTTCCGTCCGAACGCGAAGTGCGGCCCGCAAAACCAACCTGCCTCTGTCAGGGCGTTGCCATCTCGAGGTTGGCCGCTTTGGGCCTTGGCCACAGGCTCCACCTTGACGACTCCATTCGCCAACTTGGCTCGATAGATAGCCACTCCCCGGCTGCCGTATCCCTCCCCATCGTAGTAAGTCCCCAGGTAGAAGGAACCATCACCCGCAAGGTAACCTTCGGAACAGGACTGTCTCGGCCCGCCGTTATCCGCTTTACCCACGTAATCATCCGGCCCAAGCAGACACATTAACTTGCCGTCGTGAAACTCCAGAAACGAACCCTTGGTGAAGAGCTGCAATCTACCATTGAGGCCAATTTGCAGATTCGATACGTAACTTAGGTTCACACTCTTTGCCTCGGCTGATTCGCCGCGCTTTCGTGGAACAGCGTCCTTGCCGAAGCCGATGGCTTGAGCAAACCACCAACGGTTATTCTTGCTCTTGTTGCGGAAGACCCGGTAGATGCCCCCGTGGTGGCTGGCGACGTAGATGCAGCCCTTGTCTTCTCCCTCGTGCGGCACGCCTTGCACGGCAATGCCGCCCATGGGGTAGCTGTAATTAGTCCCCCAGCCGCCTGTTGGCGATGGAAACGCACTCGCTGGCCCCTCGCTAAGATTTAAATCCGGAGTCCAGTAATCGTTGCCGGTAATGGTCACGACTCGACCATCGGTGCGGATACAACGGATGGCTCCGTACCAGAACGTCGCGAAGAAATACATGTTTCCCTTTTCGTCCCAGGCCAGGTTGGGACTCCGGCCGGACAGCGCTTCCAGTTTTGGGCCGTCCAGGTATTCGAAGAAGTTGCAAAAGGCAAAATGCTCTCGCTGCGGGACCTTGGGCGGTAGTTTGTCGGCTGTCAGGGACGACGATGCCGACCAAAGAACAAGCCCATACCCGGCGAGAGCGAGCGTGAAAGGCAACATGTCATTCTCTCCATCGCATAGCGGTAGTTACGCCACGATTTCCTTGACCACCCGCCCGTGCACGTCGGTGAGGCGGAAATCCCGCCCTGCGTGCCGGTAAGTCAGCCGTTCATGATCCAGTCCGAGCAAGTACAGAATGGTCGCATGCAAATCATGAATGTGGACCCGATCTTCGACGGCTTGGAAGCCAAAGTCATCCGTTTTGCCATAACAGAACCCGCCTTTGACACCGCCACCTGCTAACCAGAGGCTCCAGCCATAGGGGTTGTGTCCGCGCCCCAGAGCCTCGTAGTTGAGGGTTGTCTTGCCCCGCACCCCTTGCACCAGAGGAGTTCGACCGAATTCTCCCGACCAAATGACGAGTGTGTCGTCAAGCAGTCCCCGCTGTTTGAGGTCTGTCAAGAGCGCTGCGGTCGGCTTATCGACTCTGGCGCAACTGCTCCTGAGGCTGCGATGTATCATGTTGTGATGGTCCCACCCCTTGCTGGTGACTTGGATGAAGCGCACACCTGCTTCAACAAGCCGCCGAGCTAATAAACACTGTCGGCCAAAGCTGTCTGTTTCCCCCGCGCCGATGCCGTAACGAGCCATCGTTTCGGGAGTTTCACGGGAAATGTCAAGCACTTCCGGCGCCGAAAGTTGCATCCGCGCCGCCATCTCGAAGGACTCGATCATACTTTCCAGAGTTGTATCCTGTCCGGCCCTCTGAGCATGTTCGCGGTTAATCTCACGCAAAAGTTCCAGTTGCTTACGCCGAAGTTCCGGAGGCAATCGTGGATCAGTCAGGTAACGTAGCTTTTCTCCGCTGGATTTGTCGGTATTATGCAGCAAGGTAGCCTGATAAATCGGCGGCAAGAAGCCGCTCCCACAGTTTATAGTTGTGCCAGCCGGCGGTGAAATGACCACGAAGCCGGGAAGGTTTTGGTTTTCCGTTCCTAAAGCGTAAGTGATCCAAGCCCCCATGCTCGGCCGCGGAACCACCATGCCTGTGTGAAACTGCTGCACCGCCGTCCCATGCTCGGTACTGTCGCACACCATACCCTTAAGCACACACAACTGGTCAGCACATTGGGCGATGTGTGGGATGACATCCGACAGCCACAATCCGGATTGGCCGTATTGCTTGAACTTGACGGGCGTCGCCATGAGTGGACCGAAATCCTCAGGGTTCTCCGCTTTACCTTCCCGAAAATGCCGCGGCAACGATTCGGCAGACAGACGTTGGCCATGGCGGCGGAAAAGCTCTGGCTTATAGTCAAGCAGGTCCACGTGCGATGGACCGCCTTCCATGAAAAGCAGAATCACCCGCTTAGCGCGTGGCTGGAAATGGGGAAGCTTGGGAGCTAGGGGCGAGCCAGTAGAAAGCGCTCGAGAATCGATAGGGGTACCTGCTGTTGACTGCGTAACCAAGGCAGCAAAGGCGAGCGAGCCAAAGCCCAGCGCCGTTTGTTGGAGAAACTCACGACGGGTGGCCGGAATTACTGGAACGCGTCCGCACGGAAACGATGCCTTCATGCTCATACTCATCTCCCTCGAAGCTGCCGACCGATGAAGTCGCGTTCGCATCAGCCCCCTGCAAATTCCGGTTATCAATTGACCGTATCAGCGCTTCGTTTGCGCTCAAGGCCGTTTCTTGATCTCCTGGTTGAACACCATTTGTATCCACCTTCGGGGTCGGATGACACAATTTTCTTCGTTCGCACCTACCTCTCTGCTCATGACCCCCAGGTATCTTGCACATTTCATACTGCGAGTCCGTACACAAAGTTGCTGATGTCTCCGTAAGGAAGCGGTTGCTTACTCCACCACCGTGAATTCATTGGAAATCAGCAAAGTATGGCATAATCGAGTCCAGGCTACGTCATAAGCGTCGGGGCGGTCTCCAAGTTGAGCAACAAAAGTGGAGAGAAAGCTGTGCAGTTGCTGTTGCTCCTTGGCACTGGCCTGGCGTCCAAACAGGAGGAGGTAGAGGCGGTCGATGCGCTTGGCTTCTGTGGTCAGTTCGGGATCGGACCGTACTTTTACCGCCAAAGCCTCGGCACATTCCAGGACCAGCGGGCTATTGAGCAAGAACAAGGCTTGCGAGGGGACAATGGAGACTGCCCGGGTACCGCAGGGAGAAGTTGCTGGGGGCATGTCAAAGATACTCAACATATCCAAAGCCGCGGGCACATCCTTGCGAAAGACTGGCCAATAAATGGCACGTTTGTACAGAGTCTCACGCGGAATGGCCAAATGCATGGTGCTTCCCTGATTGCCAGTTCCCTTGAAGGTCTCAGGGACGGTGTAAGTGGCAGGTTGGAGGTCGAGACGGCCCGCGACGAACATCATGGCATCATGCAAAGCTTCGGCGTCTTGCCGGCGACGATGCGCACGCCAGAGCAGACGATTGTCGGGGTCCACAGCCTGGGCTTTGGCATCGTCGCTGGCGCTCAACTGCCATGTCCGTGTCAGCAACAATTCTTTGATGAACGACTTGAAACTTCCCCGGTGATACTCGCGGAATCGCCGCGCGAGGTAGTCCAGCAATTCGGGATGGCTCGGCGACTCGCCCGTGGTACCGAAGTTATCGGTGGTGCGCACCAAGCCCGCACCAAAAACATGATGCCAGATGCGATTGACGATGACCCGCGACACCAAGGGATTGTCTGGACTGAGCAGCCAATCAGCCAACTGGAGCCGACCACTTTGATTCCGGGGAATGGTGGATGCCGGTTTCGAGGTCAACAGCACAGGAAAGCCGCGTGGCACCACAGGGCCAAGCCGATCCACATCGCCTCCCTTGCGAATCGCCACATCGACGATCTCGTTGTCATCCCGAACGGCCATCACACCGCCATCCGCACCGCGCATCCACACCGGTACGGTCGGTGGCAGTTTTCCGAGAGCGACAATCCCAGGCACACCAGAACCGAAATCCCCCTTGGCATTGTTGATGCTGCGCGTGCTACGCAAAATTCCAGCGAGGGCGTAGTAGTCTCGTGTGGTGATGGGATCGAGCTTATGATCGTGGCAGCGTGCACAACCGAGCGACATGCCTAAAAAGGTTTTGCCTATCACCTCGAGCTGTTCATCGACGATGTCCAATCGTCGCTTTTCCGGATTCCGATCAGCGGCGACGACGTGAAACAGCGCCAGGTACCCCGTAGCAATCAAGTTGGCCGCTTTTTCCTCGGGGCGGGACGCAGGCAGCAAGTCGCCGGCAAGCTGCTCCCGGACAAAACGGTCGAAGGGCTTGTCTCTATTGAAGGCGTCTATGACGTATTCCCGGTAGCGCCAGGCTTGCGGATAAGCGACGGGTGCGGTGGCACCACTGACATCGGCATACCGTGCCAAATCGAGCCAATGGCGGGCCCAGCGCTCGCCAAAATGCGGTGAGGCCAGCAATTCATCTACCGTCTGCGCCACAGCCACTACCTGATCCCGCCGCCACATCTCCAAAAACCGCTCCCGTTCCGCGAGCGTAGGCGGCAGACCGGTCAGCACGTAATGGAGCCGACGCAACAGAACGTGCGGTTCAGCATCGGCGACGGGTTTCAATCCTTTGGCTTCCAGATTGGCCAGAATGAAACGGTCAATGTCTGTCCGCGGCCAGGTCGTCTCTTGGACAACAGGGACCACGGGGTCCGATAAAGGCTTCAATGACCAAAGGTCCTTAGCTTTGTCGGCAGGCGAGGCAACCGCCCGAATCTCCTCGGAGCGTGAGTCTGGTGCGCCGATCTTGACCCAGTGCACAAAGTCCTCGATGACTGCCGCCGGCAGTTTTTCTCCAGGAGGCATCCTTCTGCCCTGGTGTTTGAGGGCTTGAATGAGCAGGCTTTCCTCTGGTCGGCCGGGTATCACTGCCGGTCCGCTGTTCCCGCCTTGAAGCACGCCGTTACGATGGTCCAGGAGCAAACCGCCCCGCACCTTGGCCGCCTGGGACGAGTGGCATGCGTAACAATGTTTCACGAGGATGGGACGAATGCGGGCCTCAAAAAACTCGATGTCACTGGGGTCAGCGTTCTCTGCTCCCAAGCCCAGAGGCGGGCGGGCAAGCAGCAGCCCACCCATCACGAGAATGCCGTGCAGGAGCCACCGTCCGGCCATTTCGCACCCTCCGCATCGGGATCTGCTACTTCCCACTCGCTAGGACTTTGAGCTTGATATTCTTGAAGCCGAGGAACTTGCCCTTGCTGCCATGGTCCTGGAGAACGACCCAGCCTTCGCGCGGTAAGTTGGCGTACACCAGTTTGAACTTGCCCTGCGGCTTGTGCCATTTTTCCTCGCGGAAATCGACCCGGAATGTTTCAATACCGTTGAGCATGCAGGAAATGATCGGACCGTCACAAATGATGTAAAAGTTGTTCCAGCCTTCGTGACTGGGGGCATCGCGCGACGGCGCCGCCAGACTGTACAGGGCGCCGTCCGCCTGATCAGGTGGGACCCGTTTGCGATTCTTGTATTCGCCGCTGATTGCGATTTCCAAGTAAGCCCAGGGGGTGCCCGGAACGCCAGCCCGCACGAACACGCCGCTGTTGCACTCTGCTTTCCAGTCCAGCGACAGGTGGAAGTTCTCGAACTTTTCGTCGAGATAGATGAGGTCATGCCACGCCGGCCGTTCCTCGGTATGCCTAAGGACGATGGCGCCATCCTCCACCTTCCAGTTCTTGCGGCGCCGGCAGCTCGGTTCGCCAACAGCCACGGCAGCGTGAGTCCACCCAGACCAAGACTCCCCACGCGCAGAAACTCGCGTCGTGAAAGGCCCTTAGTCCCAACGCACCGTTCACCAATCGTTATCATCGGTGTACCCTCTTTCCCCGGCGGAGCTATGCTCAGATGATCGCTTCGTGGATCAACGGCGCCTTATCGTCATCGATGATCCTGATGGGACGATTGTCCGTGGTGTACAGTTGGTGATCAGGGTCGATACCAAGCAGGTGATAGATGGTCTTGCCCAGACTGGTGACCTTGTATTCATTGTCTTTCACGTAGGCTGCCATGGAATCGGTAGCCCCCACCACCGCACCGCGCTTGAAGCCGCCACCGGCGACAAAGACAAACTGCGCTGGCGCCCAGTGGTCGCGACCGTAGCCGTTCTTGCCTTGGAACCGCGGTGTACGTCCCATTTCGCCACACGCCACCACCAGGGTCGTATCGAGCAAGCCGCGCTCGTCCAGATCAGTGATCAACGCACTGATGGCGGCATCGAAACTAGCCAGGACCGGCAAGGCTTTTTCCAATTGGCCGGGGCCGCCGTGCCAGTCCCAGGAGCCGAAATCGAGATACACAAACGGCACGCCCGCCTCGATCAGTCGCCGAGCTGCCAATACCCGAGGCGAATAGATATTCCCCGCCTTACTGGGGTTGTCATGGGAGTCGTACACGGAGAAGCCGTAGCGTTCTTTGGTTTGGTGCGATTCCTTGCTCAGGTCCACAGCTTCGCGTAGCTTGGGTGAACGCAAGATATCGAAGGCTTTCTGCTGGAACTGGTCCATTGCTCCCAGTAACGGTTCCGCTCGGTCGAGCTGTCGCAGTTGGGCTTCCAACGAACGAAGCAGCAGCGTGTTGCGTTCGAAGTCAGCCGCATTGACTTGCAAACGAGTGATGTCCGGGAAATCCGGGCCTTGCCGTGGATCGGTACTGAGTGGTTTGGGTTGCCGCGGTCTGTCGGACAGAGTGATCACCAAGGGGTTGTAAGCAGGCCCTAGATAGTTTTCTTTCATTCCGGGTGAATTGGAATTGAGATCGCCGAGGACGACAAAACCAGGCAGGTCGTGGGGTGTAGGAACAAGCTTGGCGACAACTGATCCGTAAGCTGGATACTTGGGCGTGCCAGCCGTGCTGCGGCGATTACCACATTTCCAACATAGTCCGCCAAAGTGGCCCCCGGCTAAGGGAAAGCCTCGTGCGTTGACCGAACGGAGGATCGTAAACTTGTCAGCGACTTGAGCCAACTTCGGCAGATGCTCACATACTTGCAAGCCGGGAACCTTAGTCGCAATGGGGCGGAATGGACCCCGAATTTCAGCCTCTGGATGCTCAGGCTTCATGTCGAACATGTCTTGATGCGGCGGACCACCGGGCAAGAAGATGAAGATCGCCTGCTTAGCTCGACCACGTCCCCGCTTACCACCGTCCGCCGCCTGGGCACGCAACACGTCGGCCCAAGTCAAACCGAACATTCCGACCCCACCTATTTGGAAAAACTTCCGCCGACTCATCAGACGATTGAATGTTGGACATCCGAACATGTTGGACCTCCTTTTTCTATATTTTGTTCAAAATAATCTCAGAATAATTTCGCATGCACCGCTGGGATTGCTCGGCTTAGTAGTTCAGCAAAAAGCTGCTACTGTTGAGTAAGCTCCACATGATCCCCTCTAGCCCTACTTGGGCCGAGGGGGCATTCTTGAGATGCTCCAAGCACAGCCGGCGCTCGGCCTCAGTTGGCAGCCGACATAATGTCCACAGGTACAGCTCCTCAAGACGTTTGGCGTCGTTGCTATGCATCTTGACAATTTGGGCGACTCGCCCCGTGGGGGCGCTGATCTTCCTGATCACTTCTGGATGATTGGCCATAAACAAGCTTTGCTCCAGGTTGGGCAAGCTGTCGCGTTCGCAGTCGCAAACTGTCTCCGGGCTGCGTCGCGGCTTACCGAAGACCGTGAAGGCATGCTCGACAAAGTGATTGGTGATGATGCCCTCCTCGAGACGGCCCGGTAGCTCCACAGCGCGCGTACCTGCCGGAATGCCCGAACCGTACCTCTCGCTACTGCCCGTGGCGTGATTGATGGCATCAATCACCACCTCCGCCGGCAAACGCCGACGATAGAACGAAGCATAATAGCGATGCTCTCCAGGGTTGGCCGGATGGGGATGGGCGCTTTGTTGGTAAGTCCGGCTTTGCAGGATCGTTCGGTGCAGCCATTTCAGGTCGTACTTACTCGCGATGAAGCCGCTTGCGAGTTCCTGCAACAGTTCGGGATGGCTGGGCGGATTGAGAGGGGACAGGTCATCCACGGGATCAACCAGGCCCCGACCGAAGTAGTGCGCCCAGACACGGTTGACGATCGCCTTAGCGAAAAACGGATTGTCTGGACGCCGCAACCAGGCGACCACCACCTCACGCGGATCTTGCTCGTCGGGAATTTGGATATTGTCCTTCTCCCCCAACAAACGGAACTTTTCAGATCTCTGAGTGCCGAGCGTGCTAGATGCTGTCGCCCAACCAAAGACGTTACCCTTGACGTGATAGACGGCTGACATGTCCAACCACCGGGGAATCCGGAGCTTATCTCGTTCCTCCAACCTAGCTGCCAATTGCTTTTTTTCCTCGGCGGTAAGGCCACTGCCCGCCTTTCTTGTCACTTCAGCGGCTTGTTTTTGGTCCAAGACGCCTGTGTTGGCCCGAAGGCGATTGAAAAAGTTGGCGAAGCTCAAGAGATCATCCTGGGTCCAAACATCATGCGGATGACGATGACACTCCGCACACTGAAGGCGTAAACCGAGAAAGGCATGGGCGATCTGAATAGTCCCCTTGACTCCGGTGGCATCGAAGCGGTGCCAATACAAATCCAGTGTTCGCCGGTTGTTGTAAATTTTCAGTTCGCCGCCTTTCCTCTCCTCCGCCGCTAACGCAATGGCTTCGTTGATCCATTCTTCTCGACTGCGGCCTTCCAATGAAGTTGCTGTCAAAATGCGTGCGACAAGTTCGTCGTAGGGGGTATTCTCCTCTAGCCGTGCCCGAATCCAGCTATAAAAACGGCGGACGCTTGCCGGCTCGGGCGCGTGCCGGTTGGTGTCGTAACTGATCCGCGGACGAAGCAGGTCGCAAAACTTTGTCGCCCACACCGCCGAGTAGCCAGGCCGATTGAGCAACTCCTCGATCTTCTTGCGTCGTTTCTCAGGATCCTTGCTCTCCACAAAGGCGCGAATCTCTTCAGGTGTCGGCAAAGCTCCGGTTACATCTAGCGAGACACGCCGTAGGAAGGTGACGTCATCGCACAGATCGGCAGGCGGAATGCCCAGTTGACGCAGTTTGTTCAGCACGTGCTTATCGATGAAATTGTGTTCCTGAATTTGGGGGAATGTCACTTTCGCTTCGCTGCTAACCAGAAGCATGGCCACGACTGGCTCGGACCGGTAGCGAATCACTAACGCCGCGTCTCCCGGTCGGATGGCCCGCACTCGCCCTTGCTGGTCCACTTCGGCCACGGCGGGATCGTGCGACTCGAAGACGCACAGCTCGGTTACCTCTTCCCTACTGCCATCGCTGAAGCTAGCCTCGACGTGTAACCGATATTCCTCTCCCGGTCTGACGGTATGGCTTGCTGGCGTCACTTTGAGGCCGATCAATCGCGAGGAGTCCCGCGGGTCTAGCCGCGCACCCTTCGCAATCCAGTTGTACAGATACTGATACTCCCGACTGCCTACAGCCAACCGCACGCCTCCCTCGTGATTGACCTGACCGGTTGGCTTTAGCAAAAAGAGACTTGCAGCGGGATCCAGCAGGTTCAATCGCCGTCCGCTGAATTCTCGGCTCAGGTGGTCGTAATCCGACTCCGGTTCAGCACCGAACAAACTGAGCCGCAATCCACCCTTTCCCTGAACCGCACCGTGGCAAGCCCCCCCATTGCATCCCAAGCGACTAAGCAACGGAACTATATGCCTGGTAAACATGGGTTCGGGCGGAATCGACGGGCCATCCTGCCGCTGGACCTGCGCCAAGCCTTGGGAAGGGAGACCGCCGATAACCGCCAGCAGGGGAAATACCCAACGATACCAGGACCGCAGAGGCCATGCTTGAGTTTCTCCAACAAGGTGGGGCCAATAGACAGTCATCTGCGCGTCCTCCGAGTCCTCTTTGCAAATTCCGTGAGCCAATCGCCTGCCGAGTCCTTAGGCACCCTATAACACTCCGGCCCTTGGCGATTCACCCCGTTCCGATCAGCTCGCACACGGCATGGTAGCCAACGCATTAGGTCCACCTTCCACAAGCACACCAGCAACATTCGACAAGTTCATTTCTCTGATAAAAGGCAGGGGGGATGGTAGAGAGTTTCGTTTGGCGGGCACCTGACACCCAATGCGCTTCGTTGCTTTACGCCAGCGCCTCACGAATAAGCGGCCGATCTTGAACGACAATTTTGATGGGTCGGCCATCAGTGGTGAGTAGTTCCTGGTCCGGGTTGATGCCGAGCAAAGTATAGATGGTGCGAGCGAAGCTCTCGACGTAATAAAGCTTGTCGGTGATCTGAGCGGCGCGATAATCCGTGGTGCCGACAACAGTCCCTCCCTTAAAGCCGCCGCCCGCGACAACGACGAATTGGACAGGCCAATGGTCGGTACCTTTGCCACCACCACCCTGGCGCCAAGGGGTTCGCCCCATCTCGCCCAAAAGGGTTACGATGGTGGTTTTTAGCAAGCCGCGTTCGTCGAGGTCTTCCAACAGGCTGGACACGGCGCTATCGATCGAAGGCCAGTTGTTGCGACAGCCGCCATCGTTGTCGTCGTGGAAATCCCAACTCAGCAGCCGGAGGTGGACGAACGGTACGCCTGCCTCGATCAGTCTCCGAGCTAGAAGTACCGCTTCACAAGCGCTGCGGCCGCCACGGGCCCGATTCTCGGACGTGGCACCGTAACGTTGCAAATTGCGCGGGCTTTCTTTGCTGAGGTCCAACGCTTGGGCAATACGTGCCGAGCGCAGCATGTCGAAGGCATTTTGTTGGAAACGATCACGTCCTTCTAAAAGCGGTTCAAATTTGTCAAGTTGATAGCGTAGCCTGTTGAAAGCGTGCACCAAATTGCGTTCACGATCGAATAGCGTCAATTGCGCTTGGGGAACTGTGAGCATTTCCCGCATCGCCCTAGCTTGCTGGTCTGAAAACACCAAGGGAGCTACCGCGGAACCCAGGTAGGAATCGACCAGTACGTTGGCTCCTTCAAACGAGATGAAACTGGGGATGCCAGGCGGGGCGGGGCGGAGCTTTGCTACAACGCTTCCGTAAGTCGGATACTTAGGGGTTTGTGGTTCACGTCGGCGGTTACCGGTCAACCAGTAGTAGGTATCCTTAGCATGGTCTGCTCGCGCATCTCCGGTAGTACAGGAGCGAATGATGGTGTACTTGTCAGCGATTCGCGCCATCCGCGGCAATAATTCCGTCACGTGAATACCCGGCACATTGGTACGGATTGTTTGGAACGAGCTACGAAATTCCGCAGGAGCATCAGGCTTTGGATCAAACGAATCACGATGGGGCGGTCCTCCACCCAACCAGAGACAGATCATCTGGCGTGCCTTCGGCTGGGGACGACCAACCTCAGTTACAGCCTGAGCACGCAGAATATCTGCCCACGTCAGCCCAAACAGGGTGCTCCCGCCAATCGTCAGAAAATGGCGACGATTCATGCTTCCTTCCTCCCTTGGCAATGGTTCCAATGCGGCAGGACTTGTCTGCTAGTGGTTGAAAATAAACTCATTCGAGTTCACCAGGCTCCAGATCAAGCTCCTGTAACCTTCCAGGGTGTCGTGTGTTTGTTTCAGGAACTCCTGGGCCAAGTGAAGCTCCTGGTCGGAGGGCATTCGGCTTAGAGTAAGCAAGAAGATTTCGGTGATCCGTTCCGCCTCTGTGGGGTATTTTTTGAGAATCTCAGACAAGCGATTCCTGGGATCCTTGAGCTTTTTGCGTACTGCCGGATGATTGGCAAAATAAAGGGCTTGAAGCATGTTGGCTTGGTTCTCGCGTTCGCAATCGCAAACAACTTCCACATCGCGCTTCGGTCGGCCAAAGGCCTCCAAGGCGAATGCCGTGTCTGTGTCTTTGCGGTGGAAAATGGCTCCGCCTTCCAATAGCCGAATACCTGCCGGCATTCCCGGCGGCACTTTCTCTCCCGGAACGGACCGGATTCCCACAACTTGGTCGAAGCAGTCCAGCAACACCTCTGCCGGTAGACGCCGCAGGTAAAACGAGGCGAAATTACGGCGATCGTGCCGATTGCTGTCGTTGGTCACACTGCTTTGCTGGTAAGTGCGGCTACAGAGAATGGTCCGATGCAGCCATCTCAAATCGTAGCCATTCCTGATGAATCCCGCGCACAATTCCTGGAGCAGTTCCGGGTGCGACGGAGGATTCAACGGCGAAAGGTCGTCCACCGGATCGATCAGGCCGCGCCCGAAATAATGTTCCCACACGCGGTTGACGATCGCCTTGGCGAAAAACGGATTGTCCGGGCGCCGCAACCAATCCATCACGAGTTGGCGGCGATCCACACCGTCGGGCGGCTCGGCTATCGGCTCCCTCTCGCCGAGAAAACGCAGCGTCTTGGAAGTTTGCGTGCCGAGCGGACTCGTGACGATGGCGTAGCCGGTTGCTTTCTGGCCGCTGTTGAAGAACGAACGGCCATTCTTCATCCCAGGCCCGTCAAGGTCTTTCCTGGTCAGCACCCAGATTTCCCCGTCGCCAAGCTGCCCTTTGAGCAAACCTTGGGCTTTCGGGGGCAACCCTTTGGCCTTTTGCAACGCCAGAGCTACGACCTCTTGACTCGCCTTGGCGCGCGGAGCAGCAAGGCCGTTATAGTGGGGTATCCGCATGAAAAAGTTGGCAAAGCTGAGAAGATCATCCTGGGTCCACACGTCATTGGGATGGCGATGGCACTGTGCGCATTGCAAACGCAGGCCCAAAAACGCATGTCCGACGCGAATGGCATGATCCACATCGCTCTCCATGCGTCGCTGCCAGAACAAATCCAGAGTTTTGCGGGCGGCATAGGTCGTCGGCGCTTTTCCCTCTACCTCTTCGAGCACGATCTTGACGGCTTCCTCGGCCCATTCTTCCAGGCTCCGCCCTTCGCGCGAAGTTGCCGTGAGGATACGTTCCACGAGTTGATCGTAAGGGATGTTTTCCTTCAACCGCGCTCGCAACCACTCGTAGGCGCGGTACTCATGGTGCACCTGCGGAGGAAAACCTGGAGCGTGGAAACTGCTCAAACGCAGGATGTCCATAAACTTGGTGGCCCACAAAGCCGCATGATCAGGATGCCCTAGCAAAGCTTCAATCTTTTTGGAGCGCTTCTCCGGGTCCTTGTCTGCCAAAAAGGCACGCACTTCATCGGGTGTCGGCAGAGCACCAGTCACGTCCAGATAAACTCGGCGGAGAAAAGTAGCATCATCGCACAACTCCGATGGTTGAATGCCAAGAAGACGTAAACGAGCAAGGATATGTTTGTCAATGAAGTTGTGTTCTTTCACTTCGGGGAAACTGTTCTCGATTTTTTCGGGCATTACCACTACCAGGGCCATGCCAACTTGGCCCGGGTAGCGAATCACGATAGCCGCGTCTCCTACTCCTACCACACTCACATGTCCGCGGGCATCAACTTCGGCCACCTCCCGATTGTTGGACTCAAACACACACAGAGCTGTGATATCTTCCCGCGACCCGTCCCGGAAAACTACTTCCACTTTCAATGTAAAATGCTCTTTCGGCTTGCCTGTAAACCGCGCCGGAGACACAATCATTTCCTTCACATGAGAGTTATTGACGGAATCGAACGGGGCACCCGCCGCCACCCAATTGCGGAGAATTTGGTACTCGTAAGAACCCACACCCGTGCGCATGCCGCCTTCGTGCGGAACTTGACCCGTGGCCTTCAACAGAAACAGGCTATTCTCAGGATGGACAAGATTGACCCGTCGCCCCGATGCATCTTTCAACAATTGGTCGTGGTCAGCAGCAGGCAAGTAGCCGAAGAGACTGAGACGAAAGCCTCCCCTACCTTGAACCATCCCGTGACAGGATCCCGCATTGCAGCCGAGTTTGCTCAACACCGGCAGCACATGCCGATGGAATGACGGCTCCTTCGGCGCCTCCCCTGCGAGACACTCGCCAGATGCAAAACAGCCGATCCCAACTAATACCAGTATGAGATGGAAAGAAGGCATTCTCTTTCGGCTCAACGAATAGCTCCGGCGCTTATTCATCTCTGTTTCCCTCCGTTGTCGCGGCTTTCAGGGTGGTTGTTGGAGGGGAAGCTGTCTTGTTTGCCAGATCGCTCACTGTTCGGACCGCCGATGGATGAAATCGGACTAGTCAAACAACCATCGGGGGGGAGGCTTGCTCTAGCGATAGCGAGGCCGTTGGTAATTGCTCCTTATTGGCTCGGCTAATGTAAGGCCGCGTGGTCTGAACAGTTCGGCGTCCAACCACGGGCCTGTCCTCGCAAGCGAATCAGTCGGTTCATCGTTGTTCAACAAAGTAGTCGTTTTCCAGACCTTGACAGTGCGGTCGTAGCTGCCTGTGGCGAGGTATTTTCCATCGGGAGACAAAGCTACACTCAGACCCTCAAAGCCCACGGCTCCTTCATGCCCTTTCAGCATGCCGTACTCTGCGCCCTTCGTCACATTCCAGAAACGCACTGTGGTATCGGCACTTCCCGTCACGATAGTCAAGCCATCGGAGGAGAATGCTAGCGAGGTTACCGCTCGGGTGTGGCCGCATAGGATATGCTTCATTTTCTGACCAGCAATGTCCCATAGCCGTACATCACCTACGGGATAACGCATGCGAAAATCCCGCGGGCCTGTGGCGATGGCCAACGTGGTACTATCGGGAGAGAAGGAAACAGCCCAAACAGCCAGTGCCGGCGGACAATCGATTCTCAGCCTTTCTGATCCCAACAGAGCATCCCGTACGATGACGGTGGAATCGAGACCACCTGATGCGAGGAGGGTTCCGTCAGGAGAAAAGGCGAGGGATGTGAGCGAGGCATTGTGGGCGGGGAACTTGGCTTGGACAACTCCCGTGGTCAGGTCCCACAAGAGTACGTTCCCTGTGCTCAGACCCGTTGCCAATATTTTGCTATTGGGCGAGAACGCTAGGCAACTGATAGTGTTTTCCCCCAGATTCTTTTTGTCGGTCAGCAGCCGTGGCGGCTGATCCGGCGGCAAACCGTACAATATCACATGTCCACGACCTCCTGCAGCCAACGTCTTTCCATCCAGCGAAAATGCCACACACGACCGACCCAACAGTTCCCTCGGGGGCGCTTGGCTTTGAACCGGCCCCAAACGAATACTTCTTTCTTCTTTGCTAACACGACATGCCGCCGCCAACCATTCGCTGTCCGGCGAAAATGCCAGATTCAGAGCTACCGCTCGGGTATCCAAGCCGAAGTTAGGAAAGACCGCCCAATTGTTTCCTTGCCCCAAGAACAAACGGCCCAGGGATACGTCCCCTGCCTCAGTCGCCACCAGATAATGTCCCTCTCTGATCGAAATCGATTTTCCGCTGAGCTTATGAGTGAAGCGGACCTCACCGCGTATGACTGCCAATCCCTCCCCGTCGAGGATATGCAACGACGTTTCCGCCTCGGCTACGGCAATGCCAATTGCAGTCTGCACTTTCATCTTGCGCTTGATAACTCGCCCCACGTCCACTACTAAGTTGCCTTGTTCCACAATGAACAAACGGGCGTTCTCCTCCTTTTGCAACGATGTGTACACGACTGTGTCGCCGCTGATGTTCATCTTGGCGTCGTCATCGATGGCCACCAAAGCCTTACTCTCTGATCCCCGTGTCACGATGCTTTGACCCGGAAAGAGAAACTGACCAGAATAGGCTGGCCTGCTCTCGTCATGATTCACCACCAGGACATTCCCTTCCACCTTTTTCAACTCGGCAACTACACTCGGACTGGACTGGGCAAGCGGTAATGGATCCTGCGGAGCTTGTTGGGGGGCCAGCCGCCAATTTGTGATGACTATCCCTAAAGCCACGAGTAGGCAGACCGCACAACTCGCAATTACCCAACTGCCAACTCTTTTCCACTCCCTCCTTGGCCAACCTCTTCGCTCGAAAATAACTCCTTGTTCAACAGCGGAGGATGAACTTGACAGGTATTCAGCTACAGATCGTTCCTCCGCGAAAGCCTCATGGAGATGAACGTCCAACAATATCATTTCCAGAAACAGAGAACGGTCCCCCGCATCGCCAGATCGCAACAACTCGGCCAATATCTGGACGTCTTCGGGTGATAGCTCACCGTCCTGGAGTTGTCCCAGATACTCCCAAAGCCGTTCGTTCACCTCAGCAGCCCCCGCTAATCTTCAATAAGATGTACTTTTCTCTGAACACAATTGCGCAGCCATTGCCGTGCTCGACTCAGGGCGACTTTGACTGATTCTGGTTGCCATGCCAAGGTCTTCGCAATGTCAGAAATAGAACGCCCAAGTTTATAACGCTGTTCGATAACTTCCCGGCTCCGCCCCTTGAGAGCTTCTAAGCACATTTTCAAAAACCGATAGCGGACGTCGCTTTCCCCTACTAATCGCTCGTTTTCTTGAATCGACTGGGCCACCACTTCTGCCAAGGACTCGGACAGGGGCATTATTTTTTTCTGCCGCTGGTGCCTGCGGTAGTAGGCCGAGGTTTGCCGCCTGGCAATCTCCAATGCCCACGCCAAAAATTGATTCACCTGGACGCCATTTCGGGCTTGTTGAGCTATCGCAAGCCCGACTTCTTGAAAAATCTCTTCGCTTGCGGACCAATCGCGGGTCAGCGTATGAACGTAAGCGAGAATCACGTGCCTATGTTGCAAAAACTGCCGTAGCAATGGTGATTCTTGCATTTCATGCCCTCCGTAGGTGATGTGGATCGAGGGGGCGAAAGGTTAGCAAAAATATCACATCTTTGGGCTGAAGCGCGCCGGGTCAATCCACAATTCCCTCTGCTCGCTCGGTTACCGAATCTGCTATTGTCCGCTGAGGAGAGAGCTGGCCCCTTGATTCTCGCTTTTACCCACCGCCATCAACGACAACATTTGGAATTTGTTCCAGGATCATTTGTTATGGCTATCTTATCTGGTCATTCGACAGCAACTGAAGGCCTCAGACGCTTCCTCAAACCAGGTATCGCTCAGTTTCACGGATAAGCCCATCTTTGGCCTGGACACCTGCTGGGGACGGGTGATCTTGGAAAATTTTGTAACTCTTGGAGCCAATTCCGGATCGTCTTAACTAAGATCACCGAGCGTTGCGGAGTTTAGACGCACCCATAAAGGCACCAAGCCAAAGATTTCATCCACAAACCTGACGGATAGGATCGTACTCGGTCAGCAAATCACTTGCAGAAGTTTGCACCAACTGCTGCGACTTGGGGTGTGTTGGGTGAAATCGGTTTTCACCTTGAAATCGGGGATCCTCCATGCCAGGCGATGTGAACCAAAACGATATTGGTTTCGGCAACTGAGGTTCGTAGTCCGATGCTCTAAGGCTGGAACCGCTTATCTCCCGGACTTCAGGCCGCACGATATGGATCCCCAGCGAATCTGTCGAGGATGGAATGGCTCGGTTATGGATATCCAAAAACTGTAGGAGGAACTCTCATGCACGCCAACATGCATCACCAGATTCTGATTGTGGGAGGCGGCACGGCAGGGATTACAGTCGCCGCTCGGCTTCGTCGGTCTGATAAACGGTTGGATGTAGCCATTATCGAACCATCCGAGAAACATTACTACCAACCCCTTTGGACGCTGGTGGGTGCCGGTGTTTTCCCCAAACAAGCCAGCGAGCGGGCAGAAGCCGATTACATCCCGAAGGGAGTCGCCTGGATTCGTGATGCCGTAACTGAGTTTCTACCCGCGGAGAATCAGGTTAAGACACGTGATGGACGAACGGTTAGCTACGACTACCTTGTGGTAGCGCCGGGTCTCCAACTCAACTGGGATCAAGTGAAGGGGCTGCCCGAAACGATTGGCCACAACGGAGTGTGTAGCGTTTATAGCTATCAGTACGTCGATTATACGTGGGAATGCATTCGCAACTTCAAGGGTGGTACCGCTTTGTTCACACAACCAGCTACTCCCATCAAATGCGGTGCGGCTCCGCAAAAGATCATGTACCTGGCTGAGCATTACTTCCGCCGGACGGGGATCCGCGACCGCTCCCGCATCGTATTTGCCTCCGCCAACCGCAAAATCTTTGGCGTGGAAAAGTACGCGGAAGCACTGAGCAAGGTATTAGCCCGCAAGGGAATCGATACCCGTTTCCGGCACAACCTCGTCGAAATCCGACCAAACACCCATGAGGCGGTCTTTGAAAACCTAGACACGCAGGAAACCGTCGTCTTGACCTATGACATGATCCACGTCACCCCACCACAAGGTCCCCCGGATTTCGTGCGGAATAGTCCGCTTGCCAACGAATCTGGTTGGGTGGACGTCGACAAGTACACCCTTCAACACGTACGTTACCCAAATGTCTTCAGCCTGGGCGACGTCAGCAACCTGCCCACTTCCAAAACCGGATCGGCCATCCGCGACCAAGCCCCCGTGTTAGTCAAAAACTTGCTAGCTGCCATGCGACACCAACCACTGCCTGCCCGCTATGACGGCTACTCTGCCTGCCCCATTATTACAGACTACGGCAAACTGATACTGGCAGAATTTGACTATGACCACAAACCTAAGGAGACCTTCCCCTTCAATCAGGCTAAGGAACGCTGGAGTATGTGGCTCCTGAAAAAATACGGCCTCCCCTGGATGTATTGGAACCTGATGCTCAAAGGCCGTATGTAATCCCGCTTTTCCTTTGCCGCATTCGCCCGAAATCATGAAATAAGAGAATGCATGTAGAAGTACCTTCATTCATTCGCCCACGACAACTGCATGTCGTCTGTCGCTGATGCCGGAGTTAGACGGGAAAATATCCGAGAAGAGGTACGCCCCCAAAGGTGAACAGTGATATTTCGCCTCGGTTCCACCTTCAAGATCACCTCCACGGACCAGCTTTTGATTTTGATCCAAATCTTCGACCAATCTTTGGACAATACGTCTTCCTGACGTGTGCGCTGAGCATAACCTTCTTTATGAAGTTGAACACTCCAATTTTTGTTATCTACGTTATCTTGGAAAACAAAGGCAAACAAATGTTTCCGGGACGGCATCGCGCGAAATGGGACACCGAATATGTACCGCTCAGCTTACCAGCTTCAGTTCGTCCCTCCGGCTCGGCGGCGGCTCAGCCAGTAAAATACTCCGCCGGCTACCAAACACACCACCCCCGCCAGCGTCAGCCACAAATACCACCGCACCGGCCGCTCCCACTCCACACCCACCGGCTCCGGCAATCCAAACGCCGACAACGTAAACTCCCTCTCCAACGGCTCCACCCCTTCATCACGCAAATCATACTCCCTCGTGACCATTACACCCTCATATTGGTACGTCCAACGCACCGGAATCGGATACCCAGACTTCCCCACCCGCGTCTCCATTACCACCACCTCCGATCCATCCG